>JAVKGW010000008.1 GCA_031460175.1 Armatimonadota bacterium
TCTCCCCGCCTTTAAGTTCGGAGCCTACCTACGAGGGATTGAAACCCTGCACGCGGGGGTCGGGGTTGGCAGGGGGTCAGGGGTTCGGAGCCTACCTACGAGGGATTGAAACCCACCTCGCGCACGGCGGTGGCGAGCATCTCGTCGGAGTTCGGAGCCTACCTACGAGGGATTGAAACCAAAATAGTCTTCCTCTTCCTCCTCTTCTTCTTCCTCGTTCGGAGCCTACCTACGAGGGATTGAAACCCCTGGAGGACTACCGCCAGGGCGCGGCTCGCATGGTGTTCGGAGCCTACCTACGAGGGATTGAAACAAAAATAAAAGAAGGAGGTGAACGGGATGTACGACACAGTTCGGAGCCTACCTACGAGGGATTGAAACGTGGGAGCGGGCGAGTCGGCTGAGTAGGAGAGTACCGGTTCGGAGCCTACCTACGAGGGATTGAAACATCGAGGGCCTCCCCGATCGCGATAACCCGACCGGGTTCGGAGCCTACCTACGAGGGATTGAAACGCGTGCTGGGCTGGGGTGGATGATGTATTCGCGGGTCGTTCGGAGCCTACCTACGAGGGATTGAAACCCGGGGCGGAGAAGCGATGGTTGTACACTTCTGCGGGTTCGGAGCCTACCTACGAGGGATTGAAACGACTCCCCTACGCAAGGGGGGGTCGGGGGTCTTCCCTGTTCGGAGCCTACCTACGAGGGATTGAAACCGTTCGAACCAGAATTAGATCCCGTCCTGCGCGCAGACGTTCGGAGCCTACCTACGAGGGATTGAAACGGAACTGTGGGAAGACGGCCCACCCGGTCACCCCGGGTTCGGAGCCTACCTACGAGGGATTGAAACTCGGGGAGGCCCTCGATGCTGCCCTCTCGGCCGAGCGTTCGGAGCCTACCTACGAGGGATTGAAACGTCGTGTGGGAGAACTCGACCCGAACCTCAGCCGAGGTTCGGAGCCTACCTACGAGGGATTGAAACCCCAGGTCATCGATCGTGAATCCATCATTTTCGGGGGGTTCGGAGCCTACCTACGAGGGATTGAAACTGGTCTTCGGGGACCACGGGATCCAGACGCGTTTTCCGTTCGGAGCCTACCTACGAGGGATTGAAACAAGGGAAAGGGCGGTCGGCGTAGTATTGTTAAGGAGGTTCGGAGCCTACCTACGAGGGATTGAAACTCCCCACCCACAATTCCTGCAACCTTGAATCGAATCAGTTCGGAGCCTACCTACGAGGGATTGAAACCGATTACAAATGCGATAATTACTGCCAGGTCTTCTCCGTTCGGAGCCTACCTACGAGGGATTGAAACGCAGGGGCGTCAGCACGTTTTCCGTTTGCATGACGCTGGTTCGGAGCCTACCTACGAGGGATTGAAACACTCCGCCTGGACGCGCTCATCCTCGAGCGCGCGGCGTTCGGAGCCTACCTACGAGGGATTGAAACCTGGAGCGGTCTACCCTGACGCCCTCGGGCTTCCACGTTCGGAGCCTACCTACGAGGGATTGAAACTGGCTTCACCTCCTTAAGGACGCTTGTAACCAACCTCGTTCGGAGCCTACCTACGAGGGATTGAAACAAATTTCATGAATCCACCTCCGCTAACATTTCTTTC
Organism: Armatimonadota bacterium; assembly: GCA_031460175.1. Taxonomy (NCBI): domain Bacteria; kingdom Bacillati; phylum Candidatus Sysuimicrobiota; class Candidatus Sysuimicrobiia; order Candidatus Sysuimicrobiales; family Candidatus Sysuimicrobiaceae; genus Candidatus Sysuimicrobium; species Candidatus Sysuimicrobium tengchongense. The sequence goes on from JAVKGW010000008.1 coordinate 1,617, forward strand.
GTTCGGAGCCTACCTACGAGGGATTGAAACTGCAGTTGAAGAGCAACGAGGCTGCCATCGAGGTCCCGTTCGGAGCCTACCTACGAGGGATTGAAACACACTTCCTCGCGGCCGTCTCGGTAGTAAATCACCACGTTCGGAGCCTACCTACGAGGGATTGAAACTCACCTCCCCTTAGTTTGGTCTTTCCTAGAACCTGGGTTCGGAGCCTACCTACGAGGGATTGAAACGTTCCCGCCAGGTGACCACCCTGGCGTTACTGGTGGGTTCGGAGCCTACCTACGAGGGATTGAAACCCGCAAATTCGCGGCAGGAACAAACCTTGCTTCCCCAGTTCGGAGCCTACCTACGAGGGATTGAAACGCTGGGGGCAGGAGTAGGGTGGTAGAACTCCCACCAGCGTTCGGAGCCTACCTACGAGGGATTGAAACCGCACACAGAAACACACAAAACACAAAACGCACAAAGTTCGGAGCCTACCTACGAGGGATTGAAACAAAGAGCCCTAAAGCGCAGTCAGCGTAAGCGTAATAGCGTTCGGAGCCTACCTACGAGGGATTGAAACTGACTCTTATTCCTCTTCCTCGAGGAGTACTTATTCCGTTCGGAGCCTACCTACGAGGGATTGAAACCCGGTAGTAACGGAGGGCGACCGGCTGCGGGAAGCGGTTCGGAGCCTACCTACGAGGGATTGAAACTGATCGCAGTCGCGTAGTGGAACGGGCACATACGCTCGTTCGGAGCCTACCTACGAGGGATTGAAACATGGTCACAGTCTTTGCCCACTCGGGCGCCACCCCGCGTTCGGAGCCTACCTACGAGGGATTGAAACGCAGGTCGATGTCAGCGACTTACCCGAGTGGGTACTGGTTCGGAGCCTACCTACGAGGGATTGAAACTGGTTTGAGGTTCGTAGACTTTGACTCGCGGCATTTGTTCGGAGCCTACCTACGAGGGATTGAAACGACAATGAGCAGTACGTGCTGGTGCCCCTGCAGGGGGTTCGGAGCCTACCTACGAGGGATTGAAACTCCCCTTCACCTCCTCTCAAGGTGATTTTTGAGTTATCGTTCGGAGCCTACCTACGAGGGATTGAAACATGTTCAAGGTCTGTGGCTGTGCACCGATAGAACCGCGTTCGGAGCCTACCTACGAGGGATTGAAACGGTTGGGAATTGAACAGGATCGCTTTGTCCACGGCCTGTTCGGAGCCTACCTACGAGGGATTGAAACGACGACGATGCGAGCATTGGCCATTGCAGGCGCGAAGGTTCGGAGCCTACCTACGAGGGATTGAAACTACGCGATCGCTATTCTGGGGCACTCGGATATGATCTAGTTCGGAGCCTACCTACGAGGGATTGAAACGAAGTATGCTCCAGACGAATCTTTCACGTATTATTCAGCGTTCGGAGCCTACCTACGAGGGATTGAAACGTTTAAACACACGAACTCGGGGGAGGGGAGTCTGGGGTTCGGAGCCTACCTACGAGGGATTGAAACCTCGGAGCGCCTCAACGGCAGAGGCCTGCTGGCGGAGTTCGGAGCCTACCTACGAGGGATTGAAACGCCGGATGGAGGCCCAGTAGTGGGCCTCCTCCACTAGTTCGGAGCCTACCTACGAGGGATTGAAACAGGAGATCGTGTTGAACTTACCCTCTGCCCCCACGCCGTTCGGAGCCTACCTACGAGGGATTGAAACAACTCAAACAGGAAAATATGCCGCAATTTGTTCCCGCGTTCGGAGCCTACCTACGAGGGATTGAAACATGTAAGGGAATCCTCGGTATGAATTGGAACCCAGAAGTTCGGAGCCTACCTACGAGGGATTGAAACCTGGAGGAGCAGCGGTAGCTCCTCTTCGACAGGGCGCGTTCGGAGCCTACCTACGAGGGATTGAAACGGTCGTGCGATACGTGGGCGCACGTCTGAGACGTGCGTTCGGAGCCTACCTACGAGGGATTGAAACTCAGCTCACGCACGACGCCCATGAGCTGGCGGATGAGGTTCGGAGCCTACCTACGAGGGATTGAAACGCCTCCTTCAAAAGCGGCGCAAACCGCGCCGCCTCGGTTCGGAGCCTACCTACGAGGGATTGAAACTCGAGCACGAGACGCACTAGCCTCCAACGCCGCCAAGTTCGGAGCCTACCTACGAGGGATTGAAACCGAGGTGGCGGGCATCCTCCGGGCAGCCGGCCAGAGGGTTCGGAGCCTACCTACGAGGGATTGAAACAGCCCGGGGCGCTCAACGGGGACAAGGGACCACAGGTTCGGAGCCTACCTACGAGGGATTGAAACCGACCGGCTCGGCGGCATGCAGGCTTCCCAGGACACGTTCGGAGCCTACCTACGAGGGATTGAAACAAGGCCTGGTAGTGCAGCTCTCCCCAGCGCGCCCGGGTTCGGAGCCTACCTACGAGGGATTGAAACCAGGTTTGTTTTGTCCTCATCACTTAGTTTGAGTTCATGTTCGGAGCCTACCTACGAGGGATTGAAACCGGAAGCGGTGTACAACCACCGCTTCTCCACGGTAGGTTCGGAGCCTACCTACGAGGGATTGAAACGGGGTCTCCCCCAGGATCCAGAGCCGTCCGGGTCCTGTTCGGAGCCTACCTACGAGGGATTGAAACTGGAGGACGTGCAGCCCCTGCCCGACGGCCATGGCTAGTTCGGAGCCTACCTACGAGGGATTGAAACCATCCTGCGCGCGCGGTACGGGACGGCCAGCACGAAGGTTCGGAGCCTACCTACGAGGGATTGAAACGTAGTCGTTCACGAGCGTCACCTCCCCAGCTTTCATTCGTTCGGAGCCTACCTACGAGGGATTGAAACGATGGCCCACAGGACCGACTGCTCGGCCCTGACGCGTTCGGAGCCTACCTACGAGGGATTGAAACCTCGGGCGCTGTTCCATCCCCGATTAGCACGACCACGTTCGGAGCCTACCTACGAGGGATTGAAACCCGCCGCCGCGCAGGAGGCGAGAAACCTGCTGCGGGTTCGGAGCCTACCTACGAGGGATTGAAACAGGGTCCGAGGGCCGTCTCGGGTCCTAGGGGAGACTGTTCGGAGCCTACCTACGAGGGATTGAAACCCGGGCCAGGCGTACAACGTACGCGATGTCCCCATCCGCGTTCGGAGCCTACCTACGAGGGATTGAAACGGAGGCGCGCATTTTCGTCGTACTCTTCTACTACGCAATGTTCGGAGCCTACCTACGAGGGATTGAAACTAGTAGGGGCTACGAACCGTGATGCTCCACAGGGTGGTTCGGAGCCTACCTACGAGGGATTGAAACCTTCCCGGGCCCAGGAGATGAACTCCAGACCCGGGCGTTCGGAGCCTACCTACGAGGGATTGAAACTGGGCGGAAGAGGTGTCAGGCAGGTGTCACGTGAGCGTTCGGAGCCTACCTACGAGGGATTGAAACAGACGGCGGGTCGGCGGTAGATGCTGCCGACCTGGTAGGTTCGGAGCCTACCTACGAGGGATTGAAACCCGCCATTTCGGGCGGGTTGGCGGCGGCGATGATGGCGTTCGGAGCCTACCTACGAGGGATTGAAACGACTCCAGCCAGCGTGCGTCGTATACCCTGACGTGCCGTTCGGAGCCTACCTACGAGGGATTGAAACGTAGCAGCGGGGGGGATAGTCCTGACGATCAGTGAAGTTCGGAGCCTACCTACGAGGGATTGAAACGACGTAGTGCCAGCGCCCCGGGCGTACCGCGACTCGCGTTCGGAGCCTACCTACGAGGGATTGAAACTAGCGTCTCTTATGCCTGTCGAATTTGCTCTTCGTTGTTCGGAGCCTACCTACGAGGGATTGAAACGAAACTGTCCGCACGACGGACCTGGACACTCAGCAGGTTCGGAGCCTACCTACGAGGGATTGAAACTTACTGTCGGGACGAGTGCTGGGCGTCAGATAACGCCGTTCGGAGCCTACCTACGAGGGATTGAAACCTTACGGGTCGTGGCGGGGGTGGACTCGTCCGGTCTGTTCGGAGCCTACCTACGAGGGATTGAAACATGGTCTTCTCACACTATTGTACGACGAGCGGGAAAGTTCGGAGCCTACCTACGAGGGATTGAAACACCTCTCACCCCCTGCACTCGCAGGGGGTGAGATCCAAGTTCGGAACCTACCTTACGGGGGTTGAAACGGTTCTTCCGGCTACCGTCGCTCCATCCACACCTCCGCGGGCTTCCAGAAGGGCCAGGTGTTCCCCTGTAGGTGTCCCGTATCGTGAATCCCCTTTCGGATCACCACCTGGGTCCCAGGGTGGGTGTACACAGGGATCACGGTGTGGTCCTGAAGGAGCAGCCGGTGGAGCTGTTGGAGCTTGTGGCGCTGCGGGGTCAGAGTCCCCGCGGACTCCTCCAAAAGCTTCTGCAGGGCCTCCGGGCGCTTCACGCTGGCCCAAACCTCCGCGGCAGTATCCCCAAGGTAGAAGCTCACGTAGCTGTTGAAGTTCGGGAAGTAGCCGAAGCGGTGCACCAGGAGTCCCCGCCAACCCTTCCGCTGGTACTCCACATAGCGGCCGATCTGCGGCAGCTCCAGCTCCGCCCGAATCCCCACCTGCGCCAGGGCCTGCTGCAGGGCCACTCCCACGTCCCGGTCCAGGTACCACGCGGGGATCAGCCGGGTGCTGAAGCCGTTCGGATACCCGGCCTGGGCCAACAGCTCCTTTGCCCGCTGCGGATTGTAGGTGGGGCCACGGTAGTCGTTGAGGACCGCGGGGCTGCCCGGAACCGCGATCTGGTTCCAGGGCTCCGGGGCACCCCCCTCCAGGGCCCGCGCCAGGGCTTCCCGGTTCAACGCGTACCCCACGGCTTCCCGGACCCGCGGATCCGCAAAGGGGGAGTCCGCGTTCGCGCTGTCGGGGACCAGCATGAGGACCGAGCGGGAAGGCAGTCCGGCGACGATCTCAAACCTTCCCGTCTGCCGCAGTTGATCAAGGATCTGGCGGTCTCGGATCCGCGCGATGTCCAGCTGTCCCGCCAGAAGGGCGGCCTGGAGGACCAGGGGCTGCTCCGTGGGGAAGAACCGGATCTCGATGCGATCCAGATACGGTTTGGGCTGGTCCCAGTACTGGGCAAATCGCACGTAGTCCGCGTGCGCGCTGGGGTCGTACCGGGTGATCCGGAAGGGACCTGTACCCACCGGCTGCCACTGGGCCCGCTCCGGGCCCAGCCGCCGGACGTTGGTGGGGGAGACGATGAGGGCTCCGCTTCCCGAGAGGGCGAGATAGATCCCGTTGTCCCACCGCGAGAGGTTCAGCCGTACCGTGTAGGGATCCAAGGCCTCCACGGACTCGATGTAGGTGGGGAGGCGACGGGCCTTGAGGCTCTCCTCCAGGCTGAACTTGACCGCCGCGGCGTCCATCGGGGTCCCGTCGTGGAACCGCACGCCCCGTCGCAGCCGCAGGATCAGGCCCTTCCGATCAGGAGTCACCTCCCACCGCTCCGCCAACCTGGGATGCACCCGGTTCCATGCATCCACCCACACCGGGGTCTCGTAGACCGGGATGGCGGCGAGGATCCCGAAGATGGGCATGTTCCAAGGCGTCCCGATGGGTCCCCCGGGGGCGAGCTCCGCCACACGGATGACCCCTCCCCGCGGCTTCTGCACCGCAGGGCCCGCAAAGCCACCCAGTCCCAAGGCCAGGATGAGGAGGACGCCTAGGGTAACTCTCGCGTACCGAAGCATTCTTGCCCACCCCCCGGAGGTTGTGATCGAGGGTGCCGATCCGAATATCACCGAATTATGAAAACTTTACTGGGCGAGCGCCATTTTGTCAAGGCGCTCCGGGCTGGCGACCGGGTAGCTGAAACGGCTACATTCGGTGAAGAAAGGACCGGGGGACGACGGGATGCCGCTCGTGACCCTGCTCACGGACTTCGGGGACGACAGCCCCTACCCCGCGGAGGTGCGGGCGGTGCTGTGCGCCCCCACCTTCGGAGCGTCCATCTGTGTGGTGGACATCACGCACCGCGTCCCCCGACACGACGTGCGCCGGGGCGCCTACCTCCTCCGGGCCGCCTGCACGGCCTTTCCCGAGGGCACGGTGCACGTGGCGGTGGTGGACCCAGGGGTGGGAACCGAACGCAGGGCGCTCGCCATCCGGTCCGGGGGGATGATGTTCGTGGGGCCGGACAACGGCTTACTTCTGCCCGCGGCCCGGGCCGTGGGATTGCCGGAGATCCGGCAGATCCTGCACCCAGATCTCCGCCGGCTGGAGGTCTCCTCCACCTTCCACGGCCGGGATCTCTTCGCGCCCGCGGCCCGGTGGCTTGCTCTGGGGTTCCCGTTCGAGGCGGTGGGGCCGAGGGTGGAAGACCCCGTAGAGCTTCCCCTCGGTTCTGCGAGTCGCTCGGAAGAGGTTCTCCGGGGAGAGGTGCTCGCCGTGGACCCGTTCGGAAACCTCGCCACGAACCTCCCGGGCACCTGGCTTGCGGGCCTTCCGGAAAGACTGGAAGTGGTGGTGGCCGGTCGGAGGTACCCCGTGAGGCGGGTGCGGACGTACGGGGAGGGGGAGCGGGGGGAGCTTTTGGTGCTCGTGGGAAGCGACGGGTTCGTGGAGCTCGCGGTGCGGGAGGGAAGCGCCTTGGAACGGCTGGGAGCGCAGCCGGGAGATCCCGTCTCCCTCGCCCCCCGCGGGCCGTCGTCCACAGGATCGTGACGATGGGGTGCTTTCGGTGAAGCAAGGTGACGAGGAGGAAGGCTGAGATGCGGGGGTGGAAGGTGCGGGTCGTACGGATCGCAGTAGTCCTGGCGGTGGCGGTGGGCTTGGCGGGCTTCCCTGCTTACACGCCGGCCCGGGCCGCGGATGCTTCGCTGGTCTACGCCACCCTCAACGCGCTGGCGCAGCGCCACGTGGATGAGCCCGATCCCGTCCAGCTGCTTCGGGCGGCCCTGGAGGGCGTACGGGAGGCCCTGCGAAGAGCGGGGATCTCCGTGGAGATCCCGGACATCAGGGCCACGGACTTCGTCCTGGCCCGGGAGGAGTTCCAACAACGGTTCGACGAGGCCGCGGCGCGGGCGAGCGGCCGGATCTCCGAAGTGGAGCTGCAGTACGCGGCGGCCCGGGCCATGGCCTCCAGCCTCGGCGACTCCCACACGGGATTCCTCTCCCCACAGGAGATGGAGGAGCGCAGGCGCCAGCAGTTCAACGAGGCGGGGTACACGGGCATCGGGATCCTCCTCCTCGCGAAGTCCGGGCGGTTCTACGTCCGGCGGGTTTTTCCGGGAAGTCCCGCGGAGCTGGCAGGCCTGCGGGACTTCGACCGCATCCTCGCCATCGATGGGCAATCCACGGAGGGGATGACCAGCGAGGACGTCTCGGGCCGCATCCGGGGTCCCGGCGGGACCCCGGTGACCCTTACCGTGCGGCGGCCCGGGTTCCCTGTACCTCTGACCTTCTCCGTGGTGCGGGCGCCCATCGTGGTGCCCACGGTGGAGACCCGGGTCCTTCCAGGACAGGTGGGCTACCTCCGGTTCAGCCAGTTCACACAGGGCAGCAGCTTCCAGCTGCGGCAGGCCCTCCAGGATCTCCTGCGGGGGGGAATCCGGGGCCTGCTCCTGGACCTCCGGGGCAATCCCGGCGGATTCGTAGCGGAGCTCAACCGGGTGGCGGACTACCTCCTGGGGCCGGGGCTCCCCCTCTACACCACGGAATCCCGGGCGGAGGGCCGGACCACCCAGTTCACCCGGGGGCCCCGGGTTCTCCCTCCGAACGTGCCGCTCGTGGTGCTGGTGGACGAGGACACCGCCTCCGCCGCGGAGCTGCTGAGCGCGGCCCTCCAGGAGCACGGTCGAGGGACCCTCGTGGGCACCCGCACCGCGGGGGCGGTGTTGATCAGCATCACGGTTCCCCTCCCCGGCGGCGCGGGGGTCACGGTGGCCATCGCGCGTCTGTACACACCCCGGGGGGCTGTGCTGGAGAAGAACGGGTTGAAGCCGGACGTGGAGGTAGACCTCGCCCTGGAGGATCTGGATCGGGGGGTGGATGCCCAGTTCGTGCGGGGCCACGTGGAGATCTCGCGACGTCTGGCCGCAGGGCCGACCCCGTGAGGGGGAAGTTCGAGCTTGAGGTCCGCTTCCCGGTCCCGGACCCCGAGGAATTCTCCGGGAAGGTGGCGCGGCTTGGGGGGAGATTGCGGTTTCGCTACGCCCTGACGGATCTCATCTACCGGCCAAACACCCGGTCCTGGGACCTCCTCACCCGGAGCATCCGGCTGCGGGAGCACCACAAGCCCCGGGAAGGGTGCGAGGTGCTGTTCAGCCACGTGGAGGTGGTGCGGGAGGGCGTGTTGCCCTTCAAGCGCTCGTGGTACCCGGAAGGGAAGGTGCGGCTGTACGCGGGGCCGCGGGAGGTGTGCACGCGGTTGTTGGAGGATTTGGGGTTTTCGCCGTGGTTTTCCGTGGTGAAGAGGGACGGCCACAAGTGGGACATGGGGCCGCTCTCCGTGGCCCTGGAACAGGTGGAGGGTCTGGGGTGGATGGGGGAGCTGGAGATGGGCGGAGCGGGAGGCGCAACGACTCAGGAGGCTTTCCAGGCGGTGGAGCGCTTGGGAATCCCTCCCCAGACCCTGACCCCCGACCCTCTTCCGCTCCTCGTGGCCCGGGCACGGGGGATCCTATCGCTCCACGAGGAATCCGGTTCCCCTCCGTCGAATCCCCCCCAAAACTCCGGAGGTGGCGCACATGAGGGACGCGACGCGGGTGGTCCTTCCGCCGAGTGAGATCCCGCAGGCGTGGTACAACATCATCCCGGACCTCCCGGAGCCTCCCCCACCCGTGCTGCACCCCGCCACAAAGCAGCCCGTGGGGCCCGCGGATCTGGAACCCATCTTCCCCCAGGAGATCATCCTGCAGGAGGTCAGCACGGAGCGGTGGGTGGAGATCCCACAGCCCGTGCGGGAGATCTATGCCCTGTACCGCCCCACCCCGCTATACCGGGCAAGGCGGCTGGAGCAGGCGCTCGGGACACCGGCCCGCATCTACTACAAGTACGAGGGGGTAAGCCCGCCGGGCAGCCACAAGCCCAACACCGCCATCGCTCAGGCCTACTACGCGAAGCAAAGCGGCGTGCGCCGCCTCACCACGGAGACGGGCGCCGGGCAGTGGGGCTCGGCCCTGGCTTGGGCGTGCCGGATGTTCGGGCTGGAGTGCACGGTGTACATGGTGCGGGTGAGCTACGAGCAGAAGCCGTACCGCCGGGTGCTCATGGAGACCTGGGGCGCGGAGGTGCTCCCGAGCCCCAGTTCCCGTACCCAGGCAGGTCGCGCCATCCTGGCGCAGGATCCGAATTCGCCCGGTAGCCTCGGCATCGCCATCAGCGAGGCGGTGGAGGACGCGGCCACCCACGACGACGCGAAGTACTCCCTGGGGAGCGTGCTGAACCACGTGCTCATGCACCAGACGGTGATCGGACTGGAGGCGAAGCGGCAGCTGGAGCTGCTGGACGAATACCCGGACGTGGTGGTCGGGTGTATCGGGGGCGGCAGCAACTTCGCGGGGCTCTCGTTCCCCTTCATGGCGGATAAGCTGCGGGGGCGGGAGGTGCGCATCGTGGCGGTGGAGCCCACCGCCTGCCCCACCCTCACCAAGGGACAGTACCTGTACGACTTCGGGGACACCGCCCGCACCACGCCCCTCCTCAAGATGTACACCCTGGGGCACACCTTCATCCCCGCGCCCATCCACGCGGGCGGGCTTCGGTACCACGGGGACGCGCCCCTGGTGTGCCTGCTGTACGACCGGGGCCTCATCGAGGCGTACGCCTACCCGCAGAACCCCGTGTTCGAGGCCGCGGTGCTCTTCGCGCGGACCGAGGGGATCGTGCCGGGGCCGGAGCCGGCCCACGCCATCCGGCACGTCATCCAGGAGGCCATCCGGTGCCGGGAGGCGGGGGAAAGCAAGGTGATCCTCTTCAACCTCAGCGGGCACGGACACTTCGACCTGGCGGCGTACGAGCAGTACCTCGCGGGCAAGCTCCCGGACTTCGAGTACCCGGAGGAGGAAGTCCAGCGGGCCATCGCGGCGCTCGCCCCGCTCCAGCCCTAGGAACACCACCATCCCGCCGTGGCCCGTGCTATCGTGGCGGTGAGGGGGAAGCGGTGACCACGCATGACATCGCGAAGACCGAGCGGATGGAGATGTACCTGAAGGCGGTGTTCTCCATCCAGCAGACCGCCCCGCCTGCCACGGTCTCCAAGGTGGCGGAGTTCATGGGGGTCTCGGTGCCCTCCGCCAGCGAGATGCTCAAGCGACTGGAGCAACAGGGGTATGTGCGGGGCACCGAGGACGGGGTCGTCCTCACCCCAGAAGGGCGAGAGGTGGCGGTGCGGGTGGTCCGGCGGCTGCGGCTTGCGGAGCGGCTGCTCACGGATATCCTGGGCCTGGAGCTCCCCCGGGTCTACGAGGAAGCGTGCAAGATGGAGCACGTCATCAGCCCGGAGGTGGAGGCCCGGCTGGAGAAGGTGCTCCACCATCCCACCCACTGCCCCCACGGCCAGCCCATCCCACAGCCCGACGGCACCCTTGAGGAGATCCCGACCACCACCCTCGGGGATCTGCGGCCCGGGGACCGGGCGGAGGTGGCCGCCATTCCGGAAGAGGACGCGGAGCTGGTGCGGTATCTGGCTTCCCTGGGACTGGTGCCCGGAACCCGGATCCTCGTAAACGAGGTCGCCCCCTACAGCGGCCCCATCTTCTTCGAGGTGAACGGGGTCTGGAAGGCCATCGGACCCCTGGCCGCCTCCCGCGTCCGGGTCCGCCTCCTCTGAGTTTACTTCCCCAATACTGTCTCCGAAGGATTGACAACCTGCGTGGGTAAGGTTAGCCTAAAAACGTTCTTAAGCAATTTAGTCAACTTTGGAGGGGGTACTGTGCGGCGGGTAATGCTCCTGGTGATCGGTGTTGTCCTGGTGCTTGGGGCAGGGGCCACGGGCCAGACCCCGGGCCTCACGGTATACACGGGTCGGGGGCAGGCCTTCGTGGAGCCCGCGGTCCGCGAGTTCGAGCGGGAGACGGGGATCCGGGTGCAGGTCCGGTTCGGCCGGGACGCGGAGCTGCTGGCCGCGTTACAGGAAGAGGGGGCCCGCAGCCCTGCGGACGTCTACTGGGCGAACACCTCCGGGGCTCTGGGCGCCGCGGTCCAGGCCGGGCTGTTGGTCCCTCTTCCGGAAAGCCTGAGCCGCAGGCCCGTGGCGTTCGTCCCCCGGCACCGCCGGTGGATCCCCCTCACGGTCCGACTCCGGGTGCTCGCCTACAGCCCGGCCCGGGTGAGGCCGGAGGAGCTCCCCACGAGCGTCCTGCAGCTCCCCCACCATCCCCGGTGGCGGGGGCGGATCGGATGGACGCCCCCTTACTCCAGCTTCCAGGACTTCATCACCGCCATGCGGGTGATCCACGGGGAAGCGCGGACCCGGGCGTGGCTGGAGGCCATGAAGGCTCTGGAACCCAAGGCGTACACCAGCAACCCGCCCATGATCGAGGCCATCCGGGCCGGGGAGATTGACGTGGCCCTCACCAACCACTACTACGTGGCGCGGTTCGTGCGCCTCGGCTATCCCGTGGCCGCGCACCACTTCGCACCCGGCGACGTGGGGAGCCTGGCGCTCGTGACCGGAGCGGGGATCCTCCGGACGAGCCGCAACCCCGCGGTCGCAGCCCGGTTCCTGGAATACCTACTCGGGCAGAAGATCCAGCAGTTCTGGGCCAACGAGCACCTGGAGTACCCGGTGGTGCGGGGCGTGATCCTCTCGCCTGCGCTTCTGCCCTTCGATCAGGCCATCCGACGCAGCCCCCGCATGGACTTCGAGGCGCTGCGGGACCTGGAAGGCACCTTGAGGCTGCTGCGGGAGGTAGGGGTGCTGTAGGCGCGGATGCAGGTCGCGGCGCGGGAAGCTCCCTCCCGGAAACCTGTCCCTTGGCTCCTCCCTGCCCCGGCCTTCCTGGTCGCGGCAGGGATTTTCGTCCCCCTCGCCTACCTGATCCTCCGGGCCCTGGAGGCGGAGCCCTCCGTGCTTCGGGAGGCGGTCCTCTCTCCCCGCAACGCCCTCCTCCTCTGGAATACCCTGCTCCTGGCCGGGGGAACCGTGGGAGGGAGCCTCCTCCTCGCCCTCCCCCTCGCGCTCCTCGACGTCCGCTCCGACCTCCCCCCGCTCCTCACCGCCCTCGTGGGAACCCTTCCGCTCGCGATCCCCGAGTACGTGGGGGCGTACGCGTTTCTGGCGGCCACGGGCCCCGGAGGGACTCTGGAAGCGGTTCTCGGAGTACCGGTGCCGAGGCCGGGCGGGTACTGGGGGGCAACGGTGGTGCTCTCCCTGTTCCTGTACCCCTACGCGTTCCTGAACCTCCGCACCGCCCTCCGGGGAGTGGATCCCAGCCTCGAGGAGTCCGCCCGGAGTCTGGGATACGGGCCGTGGACGGCGTTCGTCCGGTCGGTGCTGCCGCAGCTCCGGCCCGCCCTCTCCGCGGGAGGGCTCCTGGTGGCCATCCACGCGCTGGCGGATTTCGCCACGGTAGGACTGCTGCGGTACGAGACCTACAGCTACGCCATCTACCTGCAGTACAGCGCGGCCTTCGACCGCACGTACGCGGCTTGGCTTGCCCTCCTGCTCATCGGCCTCGTGACGGGCCTGCTGTGGGGAGAGGCGCGCGTGGTGAGGGGCCTGCGCCTGGCCCGTACGGGAGCCGGCGCCCAACGGGCACCCCGCAGGACGGCCCTCGGCCCCTGGCGGTGGGCCGCCTACGGGTACGCCCTCGGGTTGGGCCTGGCGAGCGTGGGTGTGCCGGTCGTGGTGCTCGCGCACTGGATGCTTCGAGCCCCCGGGATGGAAGCGGAGATCGCCCAAGCACTAGCGGGCACATTGCGGCTTGCAACACCCGCGGCCCTTCTCGCGGTGGGTCTGGCCCTCCCCATCGCCTACTGGAGTGTCCGATACCCTTCGATCGCGAGTGCCGCTGCGGAACGGGTGGCCTACTTCGGATACGCCACCCCTCCCCTCGCGTTTGCCCTGGCGGTCGTCTTCTTCGCCCTCCGAACCACGCCCGCCCTCTACCAGACCCTTCCCCTCCTCGTAGCCGCGGCAGGCCTGCATTTCCTCAGCGAGGCCATCGGCCCCGTCCGGGCCGGACTCTACCAGGCACCCCCTCGCCTGGAAGAGGCCGCCCGCTCCCTGGGCTACGGCCCCCTCTCCACGTTCTTCCGGGTTACCCTCCCCCTCCTCCGCCCCGGACTCCTGGCCGGCTTCGCCCTGGTGTTCCTCTCCGCCGCCAAGGATCTGGCCCTCACCACCCTCCTCTCCCCTCCGGGGTACACCACCCTGGCGGTGCGGGTTTGGGGATATGCGAGCGACGCCATGTTCGAGCGGGCCGCACCCTACGGCCTCGCCATGATCGGCTTGGGCGCCGCGGCTGTGGGGATCCTGATGCGAACCGAGCGGGGGAGATAAGGAAACCCCGTACGGTGCGAATAGGATTGACGGGTAAGGGGGAATTAGACTAGCCTAATTTTGCCCCCTCCGGGAGGGCGAGGAGGCTTCCGTGGCCGTCGGGGTCCGGCTGCACCGTGTGACGAAGCGCTACGGTTCCGTGGAGGCCGTCCGGAACCTCACGCTGGAGGTTTACGAGGGGGAGCTCTTTGTCCTGCTGGGGCCCAGCGGATGCGGCAAGACCACCACGCTTCGGCTCGTGGCGGGGCTTGAGCGGCCGGATGCCGGAGAGATCGAGCTTTTCGGCCGGGTGGTTTCCGGATCCCGATGGGTGCCTCCTGAAGCCCGGGGGATCGGGCTGGTTTTCCAGGACTACGCCCTCTTCCCCCACCTGCGGGTCGCGGAGAACGTGGCTTTCGGGCTGCGGGGGTGGGGACGGCGGCAGGCCATGGAGCGGGTGGCGGAGGTCCTGGAGCTCGTGGGCCTGTCCGAATGCACGGACCGCTACCCGCATGAGCTCTCGGGCGGGGAGCAGCAGCGGGTGGCCCTAGCCCGGGCCCTGGCGCCCCGGCCGCGCCTTCTGCTCCTGGACGAGCCCCTCAGCAACCTCGACGCGGAACTCCGCAAGCGCATGCGGGCGGAGTTGCGGCGCATCGTGAAGGAGTCGGAGATCACCGCCCTCTTCGTCACCCACGACCAGCAGGAGGCCTTCGCCCTGGCGGACCGCATCGGCGTTCTGAGTCGGGGCCGTCTGTGGCAGGTGGGGGCTCCGGAGGAGATCTACCACGCGCCCGCGTGCCGGTTCGTGGCGGACTTCATCGGGGAGGCGACCTTCCTGCCGGGCCGGGTGGAGGCCCACGCCATCCTCACGGAACTGGGCCGGTTCCCCGGAAACGGGCTCCCCGAGGGGACCCGGGTGGAGCTGATGCTCCGTCCATCGGACCTGCGCCTGGTCCCGGATCCGGAGGGTCCCGGCGTGGTGGTGGACCGGCACTTCCGCGGGGCGGAGAGCCTCTACGACGTGCGGCTCCCTTCCGGCGCCCTGGTGCGAGCGAGCCTCGGCGGCTCCCGGGCGCTTCCTCCCGGTACCCGGGTACGGCTCGAACCCGTCTCTCACCGGCCCGTGGTTTTCCCGGTAGAATAGCTCCGCGTGCGGGCAAAGGGATGGCGGATCCCTGCGGAGCCCCGGTGAACTCCCGCGGTAGGCCCGAGGCCGTGCCGTCACGGACCGTCTGGCGCGTGGACCTCCCGGGTCTTGCGGATTACGGGTCCACCTGGGAACTCCAGCGGGAACTGGTGTCCCGTCGCCAGCGGGGAGAGGTTCCGGACGTCCTGCTCCTGCTGGAACACCCGCCCGTCATCACCTGCGGCCGGGCCACCAAGCCGGAACACCTCCCGATCCCCCGCGAGAGGCTGGAACGCATGGGGTTCAGGGTGTTCGACATCGAGCGGGGCGGAAGTGTGACGTACCACGGCCCCGGACAGCTCGTGGGCTATCCCATCCTGGACCTGCGGGGGTACGGCGAGAACGTCGTGGGGTACGTGCGCATGCTGGAGGAGTCCGTGATCCGGGCCCTGCGCCCGTACGGCATCGAGGCCACGCGGCGTCCGGGCTTCCCCGGCGTGTGGGTGGGAGAGGAGAAGATCGCGGCCGTGGGGGTGGCGGTCAAACGTCGGGTGACCATGCACGGGTTCGCCCTGAACGTGAACACAGACCTCGATCACTTCCGGGTCATCAACCCCTGCGGCATCGGGTACACGCCCACCTCCGTGGAGAAGCTCCTGGGACGCCCCGTGCCCCTGGAAGAGGTACGGGAGGCCTACGCACGGGCCTTTGGGGAGGTGTTCCACGTGGCCCTGGAACCCCTCCCCCTCGACCGCCTCCCGTGGCCCCAAGCCACTCTCCTACCCGTCACCGGGTGAAGGGGAGTCCCCCGCCTTACCGGACCACCACCGTGCCCTTCATCCCCACCATGGCGTGGATGGGACACCAGTAGGTGTAGGTGCCGGTCCGGATGAACCGGAGGCTGTAGCTGCGCGGTCCCGGAGCGCCCAGGGGCACCAGGATCCCGGAGTTGACGTAGCCGCTTCCCGCGTACTCCTTCTGTGGGGTGGGTGCGGCCACCCTGGGGTTGAGAAGGAGCTTGGGCGGGCCAGAGGCCTGCGGCTGCGGAACCACGAACGGCGGCACTTTCTCGCTTCCCACGAAGGTCACCGCGTGGATCTCGAAGGGGTCCCGCATCTCCCAGGTCACGGTGGTCCCGCGCTGCACCACGAGGGGTGCCCGGGTGAACCGCATCAACGAGTAACCGCCCTGGGCGTTGCCCACCAAGGACACCCGAACCTCCCCGTTCCCGCGCACCTCAGTCCGCAGGCGGCTCAGCGCCTGTCTCCCGGCCTGCAAGGTGGCCCGCTGCTCCTGCCGACCCTGGCGGAGCACCGCGGCCGGATCCCGGGGGAGCACGGTTCCCTCCGGGTGGACCCGGACGACCCCGGACATGGCCGGGCCGTGCACGATGCACGTGTAGACGTAGGTCCCGGGTCTGGTAAAGCGCAGGCGGTACCGGTAGCCGGCCCATGCCTTCGGATCCTCCGGCGGGACTCCGGAGTTCCGGTAGCCCTGTCCGTCGTACTCCGCCGGGCCCACGGGGAAGGCCACCTGCGGGTTTATGTATGCGGCCTTGCCCTCCGTCACGACCAGAGGCGGGAGCTGCCCTCCGCCCGCGAAGGCCACGTTGTGGAAGCCCTCAAACCGCCACTCCACCGTATCGCCCGCCGTGATGTCCACCACCCGCGGGTGGAAGGCGTTGGACCACACGCTGCCGTCCTGCGTCATCCCTCCCACGATCACCGTCCAGGTACGGGCCTGGGCTCCGACCCTTGGTCCTGCCACGAGGACGAGGGCCGCGACGGCGACCCCCGCGAGAACACGCCCCCCTTGCCCCATACCAACACCCCCTCCGAAGTTTTTCGAGGCCTCTGATGTGGAGCGTAACCGCGGCCTGCCCCTCCGGCATCCGTAAAAAGGCGGATATCCCCCGGGAACCCAGATGGTGGTGGGAGCGTACGGCGGAAGGGCGGACGGATGGCCCGAACTTACCTCCCGGCCGCCCCTCCCCCATCGTACGCGGCGTCCGTGGAGGAGGCGATCCCCTGCTCCACGGCCCATGCGGCGATCTGGGCCCGGGACCGGAAACCCAGTTTGTTGAGAATGTGCAGCACGTGGGTATCGACCGTGCGCTCGGAGACCCCGAGCTCTGCGGCGATGTCGCGGTTCGTGAGCCCGTGGGCGATCCAGCCCACCACCTGTCGCTCCCGCGGGGAGAGGCGCATGTTCCACCTCTCCTCAAGGGCCTCCCGGATCACCTCCGCGAGGGGAAGGGTGCTTCCTTTGACGCGTTCCGCCTCAAATCCGGTCGCACCCAGGGCCGCACGGGCCCGGTGGGAGGCGGCCTCGATGACTGCGCGTTGGGGGACCGGCGGTGGGGCGCCCACCTGGCTTCGCAGGCCCTCCGCCGCCCCCAGCCACCGCGCCGTGGCCCGGGGATCCGTTGCGAGCGTGGCAAGTCCTTCCAGGCACTCCGCAACGCCCCTCCGGGATCCCAGGACCCAGCGCAGGGCTAAGCTATCGCGGTACATCCGCCCGGCGTCCCTCCCCCGGTTCATGGCCCGAGCAGCCGCCCCGAGATCCGCCAGCGTCTCTGCGATCCGGATCTTGTCCTGCAGATCCCGGAACCGCCCAAGGCCCTGCTCCAGGAGGTTGTGGGCTTCCTCGTATCGGCCGAGCTGGTGGGCGGCCTGGCCCATCTCCTGGAGGCACACCGCCATGCCCCATGGATCCCCGTGTTGCCGGTACAGGGCCATGGCCTCCAGGAGGAGGCTTCGGGCCTTTTCCGGCTTTCCCTTCGCGAGCGCCACCAGCGCGAGGCTGGAGCAGGAGATCGCCACGCCCCAGGGATGACCCGTCCCCCGGTAGCGCCGCAGTCCCTCCTTCAGGTAGGAAGCCGCGCGGCGGTAGTCCCCCCGGGCCAGGGCCACGTGGGCGAGGATCCTCGAGGTGGAGGCAATTCCAAGCGCATCCCCCGCCGCGGTGAACCCCTCCAGGGCCGCCCGTCCCTGATCCTCGGCCACCCCGAGGTCGTCCATCACCCAGGCCAGTAACGCCAGGGCCCGCAGGGCCCGAGCCCGCGGAATCGATTTCCCCTCCCCCAGATCCAGGACGCGTCGGAGCCACATCCGGCCCTCGACCCAGTGCCCGCGCAGGGCCCAGAACTCCCCGAGGGCAGCCGCGAGGGCGAGGGCGGAGGAGGTGTCCGCGCGGTTCAGGAAAGCCTGGATCGCCGCCCGCAAGTTGTCGTGCTCGGCCTCCAGCTGGTCCAGGGTTTCGGCCTGCACGGGACCCGCAAGGCCTGCATCGACCTGTTCCGCGAACGCGAGGAAGAAGTGGGCGTGTCGGACTTCCACCGCTTCGGCCTCCCCGCTCAGCCCGAGCTGCTCCAGGGCGAACTCCCGGATGGACTCCAGCATGCGGAATCGCATGTGCCGTGCGGCGGGATCCCGATCCAATAGACTCTTGTCCAGGAGAGCGGCAAGTGCTTCCAGCATCCCCTCCTCAGGCACCCCGCAAACCGCCGCCGCTGCCTCCAGGGTGAAGCCGCCGCGGAACACTCCGAGCTGGCGGAAGACCCGCTTCAGGTCGGGCGGGAGCAGGGCGTAGCTCCACCCGATGGCGGCCCGCAGGGTCCGGTGGCGCTCCGGGAGATCCCGGGCCGCCCGGTCGAGCAGCGAAAGCCGGTGGTCCAGGCGCTCCAGGACGGCCTGAGGGGGGAGCGAGGCGAACGCCGCGGCCGCGAGCTCCAGGGCCAGGGGAAGCCCGTCCAACCGCACGCACAGCTCGGCCACCGCCCGGGCGTTCCGGGCATCGAGCCGGAAAGCCCGGTCTACGGCCCTCACGCGGTCCACGAGGAGGGCCACGGAGGGGACCCTGAGGAGGCGGTCTACCCTCGAGAGGCCGCGGAGGTCGGGCACCTCGAGGGGGGCCACGTGAAACCGGTGTTCGCCCCGCAACCGCAGGGGCTCCCGGCTGGTGACGAGCACCTGCAGGCCTCCTGTCGCTTCCAGCAGGCGCGCCACTTCCCAGGCAGCCGCCACCAGGTGCTCGAAGTTGTCCAGCACCAGCAGCAGGCGCTTCTTCCACAGGGCCGTGCCGAGGTACTCCACGGGCGGTTGCCCCGGGGGAATCCGCACGCCCAAAACCCGGGCGACGGTCGGCACGGCCAAGGAGGCATCCGAAACGGGGGCCAGGTCCACGAAGCCGACGCCGTCCCGGAACGCTCCCGCGCAGCCGTGGGCGCATTCCACCGCGAGCCGGGTCTTCCCCACCCCGGGCGGCCCCGTCAGGGTCAGCAGCCGCACCCTGGACTCCATGAGGAGGGTGCAGACCTGCATGACCTCTCCCTTGCGCCCCACGAGGGGCGTGGTGGGCACGGGGATCCGGATGCGTCTCAAACCTCGCCCTCGGATGGAGCTTCCATCCCGGGGCACCGATTCCTGCCACCCGCACGGGACCGGGAGTCCGTGGTAGACTGCTTCCGGAGCGTTAGGACCGGAGGTGAACCCATGCCGATCGTCTACCTTCCCACGCCCCTGCGCCGGCTGACGAACGGCCAGGCCCGGGTCCAGGTGCCGCCCGGTACCGTGGAGGAGGTGCTCCATGCCCTAGACGCCCAGTTCCCCGGGCTGCGGGCCCAGATCTGCGACGAACAGGGCGAGGTGAAGGCCTTCATTAACGTGTTCGTGAACGGCACGGAGATCCGGGCGCTCCAGGGCCGCAAGACCCTCGTGGGCCCGGAGGATGAGGTGTCCATCATCCCCGCCATGGCGGGAGGCAAGCGGTGACGGGCGGAGAGAGTTCCGCGGGCTTGCTCCCGGCGATCCACCGGGCCTTCCCGGACCTGGCCTTCGTGCCCACGGAGGACGTCCTGCTGCACGAGGAGTGCGATCCCGAACGGGTGGCGCGTCTGTGTGAGCGCCTGCGGGAGGAGGGGGTCCTCCGCAATCCGCCCATCGCCGCGCGGCTGGGATCCCGGGCGGTGGTCCTGGACGGTGCCAACCGCACGGAGGCCTTGCGGGAACTGGGCGCCTGCTACGTCCTCCTGCAGCGGGTGGACTACGAGGATCCCGCGGTGGAACTCCGCACCTGGCGGCACCTGGTCACGGAGGTTCCCCCGGACCTGGAAGACCGCCTCCGGGAGCTGATGCCCGTGGAGCGGATGGAGCACCGGGAGGCGGTGCGGGCCCTGGAGGAGGGACGGATCCTGGCGTACATGTGGCGACCCGAGGGCACCCTCGGGCTTCCGCGCGGCGCCGACCTCTTGGAGGACGTCGCACGGCTGCGGGCCCTCGTGGCCGCGTATAAGGGTACCGCCCGCATCCACCGGGTCCTGGGCGAGGATCCCGAGGTCCTGGCCCGGGAGTACGGGGAGGTGGGCATGCTGGTGGTTTTCCCCACGTTTGCCAAGCGGGAGATCCTGGAGATGGCGCACAACGGCCTGAAGCTCCCTACAGGGATCACGCGGCACGTGATTCCGGGACGGGCCCTGCGGGTGAACATGCCCCTGGAGCGGATGCTCCGGGAAGATCCCCTCCCATCCCTCCAGGCGTGGCTGGAGAGGTGGATGCGGGAAAAGGTGCGCACCCACCAGGTGCGGTACTACGCGGAGCCCACGTTCCTGTTCGACGAGTGAGGCCATGGCGTACCGGTTCGTCTCCGCGAAACCCCAGATCGGCGAGGACCTGCTGAACCGGATCGGAAACACGCCGTTGCTGCGCCTGCGCAGGATCTCCCAGGATCTGCCCCCGGGGGTGGAGATCTACATCAAGGCGGAGTGGTTCAACCCGGGGGGATCCGTGAAGGACCGGCCCGTGCTTCGGATGATCGAGGAGGCGGAGCGGGCGGGGCTTCTGACCCCCGACAAGATCATCCTGGATTCCACCAGCGGCAACGCGGGCATCGCCTACGCCATGATCGGGGCCGTGAAGGGCTACCGGGTGAAGCTCGTGATGCCCGCCAACGCCAGCGAGGAGCGCAAGCGCCGCATCCGGGCGTACGGGGCGGAGATCGTCTTCTCGGATCCCCTGGAGGGGTCCGACGGCGCCATCCTCCTGGCGCGGGAGATCTACGCCCAGGACCCCGACCGGTACTACAAGCCGGACCAGTACAACAACCCCGCCAACTGGCGCGCCCACTACGACACCACGGGCCCGGAGATCATCGCGCAGACGGAGGGACGCATCACCCACTTCGTGGGCACCCTGGGGACCACGGGCACCGTCACCGGGGTGGGCCGGCGGCTGCGGGAGTTCTCCCCGGACGTGGAGGTCATCGCGGTGGAGCCCGACAGCCCCCTCCACGCCATCGAGGGCCTCAAGCACATCGAGAGCTCGATCCGGCCCGGGATCTACGATCCCACGGTCCACCACCGGAAGATCGGGGTGAGCACAGAGGCCGCGTACGAGATGGCCCGGCGGCTGGCCCGGGAGGAGGCCCTGTTCGTGGGACCGTCCACAGGGGCGGCCATGGCCGCGGCCCTGCAGGTGGCCCGGGAACTGGAAGAGGCCGTGATGGTGGTCCTGGCCCCGGACGGGGGGGACCGGTACCTCACCACCCCGCTCTGGCGGGATCTGTGAAAGGGGAGTAAAGTGATGTTGAGGATCCGAGCCGATCACCTGGAGGAGATGGTGGCCCACGCCCGGGCGGAAGCCCCGAACGAGTGCGTGGGGCTGCTCTTCGGCCGGGACGGACGGGTGGAGCGGATCTGGCGGGGGACGAACGTGCATCGGAGTCCCTTTTCCTACCAGATGGACCCCGCGGAGCTGCTGCGGGCGTTCCGGGAGATGGAGGCCGCGGGCCTGGAGCTGGTGGGGATCTACCACTCCCATCCTGCGTCTCCCGCCTACCCCTCAAGGACGGATGTGGCCCGGGCGTACTATCCGGAGGCGGCATACGTCATCATCTCCCTCCAGGAGGACCCTCCTTCGGTGCGGGCGTTCCGGATCCAGGACGGCCGGGTCACGGAAGAGGACGTGAGGGTGGAATGAGGGTTTCCACACGGGCGGAGTACGGCATCCGGGCCCTCATCGACCTCGCCATGTTCGAGGCTCTGGGGCCGGTGCAGACCCACGACATCGCCCGCCGCCAGGGACTCCCGGAACCCTACCTCAACCAGATCCTCAGTGCCCTGCGGCGGGCGGGGCTCGTGGTGAGCAAGCGGGGGCCTGGCGGGGGACACCTGTTGAGCCGCCCGCCGGAGGAGATCTACCTGGCGGACGTCTTCCTTGCCCTGGAGGGCACTCCCTCGCCCTGGGAGTGCGTGGACACCTCCGATCCCAACTGCGCCTTCGCGCTCGGCTGTGGCCTGCGGCCCCTGTGGCAGCGGATCAAGGAGGCAACAGAGCACGTCCTCCGCACCACCACCCTCGCCGACCTCCTCCCGCGTCCCCTCCTCCCAGCCCAGCCGGATCGCGGCAGGCTCCGCCCCTCCACCCGCGTCTAGGCCCCGCAAACCCGATCCGTACCCCCACCGGACGCGTGGGGTATAATGGGCCGGGAGGATGGGAAATCCGGAAGATGGGGAAGCCGTTGACGAAACCGGAGCAGGAGTCCTGGACGGTGCACCGGGATGTGGGAACATCCCCTCCCGCAGACACCGTCGCGCGCCGCAAGCGGTTCGAGGAGATGGTGGCCCAGCACCTGGACGCCCTCTACGCGGCGGCCCTCCGGCTCACCCGGAACCGTCAGGATGCGGAGGACTTGCTGCAGGAGACCCTGCTGAAGGCGTGGCGGTCCTACCACACCTTCGAGGAGGGCACCAACGCCCGGGCGTGGCTGTTCCGCATCCTGATGAACGCCCACATCGACCGGTACCGCAAGGCCACCCGGGAACCCGAGCTGAGCGACGTGGAGGACGTGGGCGAGTTCTACCTGTACACCAAGGTGCAGGAGTCCGAGCAGCTACGGGGGGCGGGAGACCCGGAGAGGCTGCTGGAGCGCATCATGGAGCACGAGGTGCGGGAGGCCCTGGAGAGCCTTCCCGAGCACTTCCGCCGCGTGGTGATCCTCGCGGACCTGCAGGGCTTCTCGTATAAAGAGATCGCGGACATCCTGGGGATCCCCGTGGGGACCGTCATGTCCCGCCTCTTCCGGGGCCGGAGGTTGCTGCAGAAGAAGCTGTGGGACTACGTGCGGACCCACCATCGGATCTCGGCGGGCCCATCCGCCTCATCAGAGGCCGGTGCGGCCGAGGGGTAGTGGGGGCGAGCGTCTTGGACTGCCGGGAGTTCGCACAACGGCTCTGGACGTTCCTGGACGGGGAGCTCGATGACGGCGCCTGCCAGGAGCTCCGGGCGCACCTGGAGCGGTGCCCGGAGTGCTGGGCGCACTACCGGTTCGAGGGGGTCCTCCGCGACTTCGTCCGCCGGTGCTGCCAGGAGCCCGCTCCGGAGATCGTCCGCCGCCGCGTGATCCGATTCATCGCCCGGCTCACCGCCCGCGAAGGGTAGCTGCGCGCCCTTCCGGGGGCGGTGTTACAATCCCGCCGTGCGGCGGGCCGCCATCGACATCGGCACCAACTCCGTCCGCCTGCTGGTGGCGGACGTGGAGGACGGCCGCGTGACCCCGCTGCTGCAGCGCATGGAGATCACCCGTCTGGGAGAAGGCCTCGCCCACAGCCCCGTGCTGGCCCCTCAGGCCATCGGCCGCACCGTCCGGGCGGTCCGGGAGTTCGCGGAACGGGCGGGCGCGCTGGGCGCGGAATCCCTGGTGGTGTTCGGCACCAGCGCCCTCCGGGAGGCCCGCAACCGCGCCACCCTGGAGCGGGACCTCAAACCCCTGCGGGTCCGGGTCCTCACGGGGGAGCAGGAGGCGGAGCTCTCCTTCTTCGGGGCCCTGGCGGGGCTTCCGGAGCTGCAGGGCCGCATCCTGGTCCTGGACATCGGCGGGGGGAGCACGGAGCTCACCCTGGGAACCCGGGAGCGGATCGAGTCCCGGGTAAGCCTGCCCCTCGGGGCCGTCCGAATGACGGAGCGGTTCATCCGCAGCGACCCCGCGGCGGAGGTGGAGCTGGAAGCTTTGAGCCGTACCGCCGCCAGCACCCTGGGCCCATACCGCCGGATCTTCTCCCGCCCGGACGTGGCCGTGGGCGTGGGCGGGACCGCCACCACCCTCGTGGCCGTAGACCAGGCGCTGGAGCCCTACGATCCCGCACGGGTGCACGGGACCCGGCTCACGCAGCAGAAGGTGAGCTCCATGGCGCGGGGCCTCTGCGCCATGCCCCTCGCCCTGCGCCGTCGGCTTCCCGGCCTGCAGCCACAGCGGGCGGACATCATCTGCGCGGGTGCGGTCCTCCTGGCCACCCTGCTGCGGGAGCTGGAGATTCCGGAGCTCGTGGTGAGCGAGAGCGACCTCCTGTGGGGAGCCCTCCTCCGGCTGCGGTAGGAAAGGCCCCATGAGGCATCGGATCGCCCTCCTCGTCCTTCTGGTGGCCGCGGCCACCGCAGGGCTTCTGTGGTCTGCGGGGGTGGGATTCCGCCCAACCGCCCAGGAGGTGGATGCGGTGCGGGTGCGGCGCGGGACCCTGGAAGTGACCCTCCCCGCGGAGGGCTTCTTCGAGTCCCCCACCGTGGATCTCTCCTTCGAACTTCCGGGGCGCGTGCGCCGGGTGCTCGTCAGGGAGGGGCAACCCGTAGAGGCGGACGACCTCCTGGCCCTCCTGGAGGACGCGGAGCTGCGTGCGGCCGCGGAGCAGGCCACGGCCGCGGCCCGATCCGCCCTCTACGAGGCCGAACGGGCCCGGGAAGCCGTCCGCGCCGCGGAGGCCGAGCTGCACAGGGCCATGGCCGCGGGAAGGGCCGCCCGCCGGGAATTAGAGCGGGCCGAGGGGGCGGTGGCCGTTGCCCGGGCTCAGCTGCGGCAGGCTCTCGCCGCCTACCGGGCCGCCCGGGCCAACCTGGCCCAACTTCGGGCCGGACCTCGACCGGAGGAGCTGCGCCAGGTGGAATCTGCGGTTGAGGCGGCTGAGGTCGGGCTGGAGGAAGCCCGACGGCACCTGGAGGTCCAGGAGCGCCTGCACCGGGAGGGCGCGGTGGCGGAGGTCCAGGTGGAAGCTGCCCGCACCCAGTACGAGACGGCCCGCGCCCGCCTCCGGCAGGTCCAGGCCCAACGGGACCTCCTCCGGGCCGGACCCCGCCGGGAGGCGATCGTGGCCGCGGAGGAGCAGGTGGCTCAGGCGGAGGCCGCGCTCGAAGCCGCCCGAGCGGTCCTCCGGCAGGCGGAGGCGGCCCGGAGGGCGGCCGTGGAGAACGTGGCGCAGGCGAAGGCGGCAGAGCGGGTCGGTCGCGCCAACGTGGCGCAGGCACGCTCGGCCCTGGGAGCCGCCCGCTCCCGGGCAGAGCAAGCCCTCGCCGCGGCCCAGGCGGCCCGGGCACGGCTGGAGAAGTCCCGCCTGCGGGCGCCCTTCGCGGGCACCGTGGTCCGGGTGCTCCTAAACCCGGGAGCCGCGGTAAGCCCGGGGGTCCCCGTGCTCCGCCTCGCGGCGCGGGAGGGGTGGGTCACCGCGGAGGTGGACGAGGCGGAGATCGGTCAGATCCACCTCGGGCAATCCGTGCGGATCCGCGCGGACGCGTACCCTGGGCGGTTCTACCGGGGGCGGGTGACCTGGATCGCGCCCTCCGTGGAGACGCGGCTGCAGGACCGGATCGTGCGCGTGCGGGTGGCGTTGGCCTCTCCGGTACGGATGCGGGTGGGCACCGCGGTGGACGTGGAGTTCGTGGTGGACCGGATCCCCCGAGTCCTCCTGGTCCCCGCGGAGGCGGTGGTGGAGGCCGCGGACGGCAGCGCGCACGTCTACGTGGTGGAGGGCGGGGTGCTGCGCAGGAGGCCCGTGGTCCGGGGACGGCGCAACGAGGTCCAGGTAGCCGTCCTCCAGGGGCTCCGGGAGGGGGAACTGGTGGCCCTGGCGGATCCCCAGCTGCTCCGGGACGGGCTCCGGGTCCGCATCCGCGGGATCCCATGACGCCCGTGGTCTCCTTACGCGAGGTGCACAAGGTGTACCGAACAGGGAAGGTGGAGGTCCACGCCCTCCGCGGCATCAGCCTCGACATCTTTCCGGGAGAGTTCGTGGCCATCATGGGCCGCTCCGGGTCGGGGAAATCCACCCTCATGCACCTCATGGGGTGCCTGGACCGGCCCACCTCCGGCCGCGTGTTCCTGGAGGGCCTGGACGTCGGCAGGCTTTCCGACGATGCCCTCGCCGACATCCGGAACCAGCGGGTGGGGTTCGTGTTCCAGACCTTCAACCTCCTGCCCCGGCTGTCCGCGCTGCGAAACGTGGAGATTCCCATGGTGTACGCGGGCGTCCCCCGGTCGGAGCGCCGCCGCCGCGCCCTGGAAGCGCTGGAGCGGGTGGGTCTAGCGGACCGGATCCACCACACGCCTCAAGAGCTCTCGGGCGGGGAGCAGCAGCGGGTGGCCATCGCCCGGGCCGTGGTGAACCGTCCGAGCCTGGTGCTGGCGGACGAGCCCACCGGTAACCTCGACACCCGCTCCGGGGAGGAGATCCTCGCCCTGTTCCAGTCCTTGAACGCGTCCGGAGTCACCGTCGTGCTCGTCACCCACGAGCCGGACGTGGCCCGGCACGCCCGGCGGATGGTGGTGTTGCAGGACGGGCAGATCGTGCGGGACGAGCCCTTGCCCCATTCCGCGCGGCCGGCCCCGAGGTGAGGGGACGTGGACCTGTGGGAAGCCGTTGACCTCGCCCTGGAAGCCCTCCGTACCCACCGGCTCCGTTCCCTCCTCACGACCCTGGGCGTGGCCATCGGGGTTGCCGCGGTCATCGCCCTGGTGACCATCGGGCAGTCGGCCCGCTCGAGCGTGGTGGGGGAGCTCGCGAACCTCGGTCCGGACCTCCTGTGGGTGCTCCCGGGGAAGGCCAAGGAGGGGCAGCAGGTCCCAACCGAGGAGGGACGCCTCACCCTGACCTACGAGGACGCCCGGGCGATCCAGGAGGGGGCTGCGGTCCGCGAGGCCGCTCCCGTCCTCCAGACCACCGCGGAGGCCTCCGGTGGAGGCCGCACCACGACCACCGTCGTCATCGGTACCACCCCCAACTTCCTGCGCATCCGCAACCTGCAGGTGGCACACGGACGGTTCCTCTCTCCCTCCGACCTCGCCCGGCGCCGCCGGGTGGTGGTCTTGGGGGACGCCCTCGCCCGGGAGCTGTACCGGACGCCGCGGGCCGGGATCGGCCGGCGCCTGGTGCTCATGGGTCGGGCGTTCCAGGTGGTCGGGATCTTGCGGCCGGAGGGACAGCTGCTGGGCGTGAACCTGGATGACCGGGCCTACATTCCCTTCCCCACCGCCCAGCAGGTCTTCCGGGTGGAGCACGCCTCCTGGCTGTTCGTGCAGGCCCGGGACACCGCCTCCATCGCCCGGGCCCGACGCGAGGTGGAGCGGATCCTCCTCCGGAGGCACCGGGTGGAGGATTTCACGGTGCTCACCCAGAGCCAGCTGCTCAGCTCCCTGGACGCCATCCTCCGGATCCTCACCCTGGCCCTCGGGGCCATCGCGGCCATCTCCCTGGTGGTGGGCGGCATCGGGATCATGAACATCATGCTGGTCTCCGTCACCGAACGGACCCGGGAGATCGGCATCCGGAAGGCGGTGGGAGCCCGTTTTGCGGACGTCCTCCTGCAGTTCCTGGTGGAGGCCATGGCCATCAGCCTTCTGGGGGGCCTCGCGGGCATGGCCCTGGGGATCGGCATCTCGTGGGGCGTCACGGACCGCTTGCTCGGGAGCCCGCCCACCGCGGCCACCCTGATCCCCATCGTGGTGCTCGCCACCAGCTTTTCCGTCCTGGTGGGGCTGGTGTTCGGGGTCTATCCCGCCTGGCGGGCCGCGCGCCTGGATCCCATCGAGGCGCTCCGTCACGAATAAAACTGCCGGCGGGCCGCTCCAGGGACTGAGCCATCGCCCTTGGGGGGCGCCTCCCTGTCACCTCGGTGCCGCGTGCCCGCCGGCAGTTTTATTGTATCCCATCGGGGCTTGGAAGTCCTTCCGCGGAAGACTCTGAACACTCCGCCGGGGGACGGGAACCGGAAGAGCGGGACGGAAATTCCGCGTTGATGGGTCGAGGAGGCGTGGTATACTGAGGACGGCGACGCGGGGTGGAGCAGTCTGGTAGCTCGCCGGGCTCATAACCCGGAGGTCGCGGGTTCAAATCCCGCCCCCGCTACCAGGAGTTGAGGGCCGAGGAAAGCCCTCGGCCCTGTTTCATTCAGCCGGCGGAAGATCAGGGAGTCGGTTCCCTCTTCAAGGCGCGCTTGGCCTCCCGCCGGGCCTGCCGGCGGGCCGCTTTCTGCTCCCGCTTCAGCTGCTTGCGCAGCTCCCGCTGTCGCTTCAGCGCGCTGTACCGGGGTCTACCCATCTCGACTCCTGAGGAAGGGATTTGTCTTATCATCTCATGAATCCGCCCCAGGCGGTAGGGGATGCGCGAGCCGGGCTTGGATCACCCCCCATCGGCCCCTCATCCTCCACTCCGGGTCCAGGGCACCAACCCGGTCCACCACCTCCGCCTGCAGCCCTACCACCACCTCGGACTTCAGGGTCCGTAGGACCACGAAGGGAGCGGGGAAGTAAGCAGCGGCACGTTCGAGGGGGGTGGTGGGCGGCCACCACACGTCTCCCACCAGGCGCCGGTAGTTGGCGTCTCCCTTGAGGACCACGAGGTCGGTGGCCGCGAGCTCCGCCTCCAGATCCCGAGGCATCTCGAAGTACGCGAGGCTCGTGACGAAGAACCAGTGGGCAGTCAGGCGCACCCGGCCCTCCCGGAGGCCGGCCTGCAGGCGTTCTCCCAGCGCTCCCGGGCTCCCTCCGGCCTCGGTTACCGCCGCCAGGGTGGCCAGCACGTCGAGAGGCGTGGCGTCCGAGACGAAGAAGGGGTGCCACTTCACGTGCAGGACCACCTCCCTCGCGATCCCCTCCTCCAGCAGGAAGTCCACCAGGGCGAGGTCTGCGAGAAGCTCCCGGCCCACGTTGTCCAGGACCATCGCGATCCGAAGTCCGCAAGACTCCCTCAGGAACGCCCACACGGGCCCTGTGTCGTCTGCCAGGAGCCGGGTGTGGGGATCCCCTCCGGGCGCGGCCCGGGCTTCCTCCACGACCTCCGGAAGGCTGAGGTCGAACCGGTTGCCCCACAGGCTTGCTTGGAAGAGATGCCGGAAGCGATCCTCGGGATCCTCAGGAAGCTCGGAGAGGAGCGCCTCCAGGGCCCGAAGGCCCCCGCGGAGCTCCGCCTCCTTCCTGCGCCAAAAGGGGTCCACGCCGTACCAGGGGCCGATCCGGAAGTACCGGGTCGTCTCCAGGAGCCGCCGGTACAAGAAGGCCTCGGCCCAGTACCACGGCACGTCCTGCCAGCTCGCGCCCAGGTACGGACCCGAGAGCGCGTCCCACAGCGGCCGGTCCGGCGCGGGTTCGGCCAGGGGCCGGATGACGCCGTGGAGGATCTCCTCCCGGAGGTCTGCGAGCGCCCTTTGGATCTCCGGGGGGAAGGGATTCTGATCTGCCACCTCCTCCAGAATTCGGGGGACCCGGATCCGGAAGGTGCGCTGGGCCAAGGAGTCCGGGTCCGAGGTCCGCAGGGGCGGCGGCAGCGCCCGGAGATCCACCCGAGGCGGCGGGAGGTCGAAGCCACGCGGTTCCATCCGATCGTCTTCTTTGACGTGGATCCCCCCGGCTCCTCGGGGCGAGAGGAAGCGGTGGCCCGTGGCGCGAATTCCGCGGAAGGGGAAACTCTAGGCATCGGAGGGAGCGATGGCGGAACGGGAGCCCACCTTCGCAAGCCCGGAGGAGGAGCGGGCCTACCTGCAGCAGGTGAAGGCGGAGCTGGACGCCGCGCAGACCAAGGAGGAGGTGATCGCGGTCTGGAAGCGGCACTACCTCAAAATCGGCCACCGCAAGCTCGGCCGGCTGCTGCTCGGGCGCCCCATCGAGGAACTCGTCCGGTCGAGGGGGTAGCCGTGGAGACTCCGGAGGAACTCTTGCGGGTGGACCGTGAACACTTCATCCACCCTCTCCATCATCCCGTGGACCACGATGACCCCATCCTCTTCGTGGAGGGAAAGGGCGCCCTCCTGCGGGACGCGGCGGGGAGGGAGTACATCGACGGCCTCGCGTCCCTGTGGAACGTGAACGTCGGGCACGGGCGGGAAGAGCTCGCGGAGGCCGCGGCCACACAGATGCGACGGCTGGCTTACACCAGCGCCTACGCGGGCTACACCAACGAGCCCGCCGTCCGGCTGGTGGACCGGCTGCTCCGGCTCGCGTATCCGAACCTCTCCGGGGTCTACTTCACCACCTCCGGTGCGGAGTCCAACGAGACCGCCTTCAAGATCGCCCGCTACTACTGGAAGCGGCGGGGCAAGCCCACGAAGACCAAGATCATCACCCGGGTGCACGCCTACCACGGGGTCACCCTGGGAGCCATGAGCGCCACGGGGATCCCCGCCTACCAGCGGATGTTCGAGCCGCTCGTCCCGGGATTCGTGCACATCCCGCCCTCCTACCCGTACCGGTACCCCGGGTCCATGGCCGAGGCCCTCGAGGAGGCCATCCTGCGGGAAGGGCCCGAGAACGTGGCTGCCTTCATCGCGGAGCCCGTGATCGGAGCGGGCGGCCTCATCCCGCCCACCCCCGACTACTTCCCAAAGGTGCGGGCCATCTGTGACCGGTACGATGTGCTGTTCATCGCGGACGAGGTGATCACGGGGTTCGGCCGTACGGGGAGGTGGTTTGCCCTGGAGCACTGGGGGGTACGGCCGGACATGGTGACCTTCGCCAAGGGGGTCACCAGCGCCTACCTCCCGCTCGGGGGCGTGATGGTCTCCCGGGAGATCCACGAGGTCATCCTGGAGGCCCCCTTGGAGCAGCGGTTCATGCACGCGGCCACCTACTCCGCCCACGCCACGTGCTGTGCCGTGGCTCTCGCGAACCTGGACATCCTGGAGCGGGAGAACCTCGTGGAGCGGGCCGCGGCCATGGGAGTCCGCCTGCTGGAGGGGCTGGAGACCCTGCGCGACCTCCCAGTGGTGGGGGACGTGCGGGGGCTGGGACTCATGGCCGGGGTGGAGTTCGTGGAGGACCGGAAGACCAAGGAGCCGGCCATCGGCCTCGGCGGGCGGGTCCTACGGGAAGCGAGACGACGCGGACTCCTGGGGCGGCTGCGAACCGGTCAGCGGGGAGAGCATCCCATCGGCGACGTGATCTGCTTCGCGCCGCCCTTCGTGATCACCGAGGAGCAGGTGGACCGGATGGTGGAGATCCTGCGGGACGCCGTCCAGGCGGCCATGGGGTAAGCGCTACCCCGCCCGCCGCCGGACCACGGGGACCGGGGTCTTGACGGCTTCCGGCACCTTGGGGCGCACGGCCCACAGGAGCTCGGGCCAGGCCTGCCGGCGTTGCAGGAGCCACTGGGCCCGAGCGCTGTAGGTCGCCTCGAAGTAGCGGGCGAGGAGCCGGTGCAGCGCCTCCGCTTCCTCCTCGGAGAGCGCTTCCACCTCCACGAACTCCGGGTTGATCCGGCGCTCGAGAACCCGGCGATCCATGAGCACGAAGGCCTTTCCGCCCGTCATGCCGGCTCCGAAGTTCCTGCCCACAGGCCCCAGCACCACCACCATCCCGCCCGTCATGTACTCGCAGCAGTGGTCGCCCGCGCCCTCCACCACCGCCACCGCGCCGCTGTTGCGTACCGCGAACCGCTCCCCGGCCCGTCCCGCCGCGAACAGCACCCCGCCCGTGGCGCCGTACAGGGCGGTGTTGCCCAGGATCACGTGCCGGTGGCTTTGCCGCCGCAGCTCCGGCGGCGGCACCAGCACGATCTCCCCACCGCTCATCCCCTTGCCCACGTAGTCGTTGGCCTCCCCCACGAGGCGGAAGTGCATCCCGGGCACCAGAAACGCCCCGAAGCTCTGACCCGCAGCGCCCTCGAACTCCAAGCGCAGGGTGCCCTCCGGGAGCCCCTCGTCTCCCCACCGGGCCGCGATCTCGCCCGCGAGGGTCGCGCCCACCGTGCGGTCCCGGTTGGTGATGGGATGATGCCCGGTGGCCGGGGTCCCCCGCTCGATGGTGTCCCGGTACTGCTGGACCAGGAGCTGATTCAGGGCTCCCTCCACCCGAATCGGTGGGTTCCAGCTCCCCCGGGCAGGCCCTTCCACGGGCTCCAGGAGCTTCGAGAGGTCCAGCCGCTCGGACTTCGGCAACGGAACGTCCTCCCGGACCCGCAGCAGATCCACCCGGCCGATGATCTCCTCTAGGCTCCGGACCCCGAGCCGTGCAAGCCACCGTCGCACGTCCTCCGCGAGGGCACGGAAGAAGGCCTCCACCCGCTCGGGGGTACCGGGGAACTTGGCCCGCAGGTCCTCCCGCTGGGTGGCGATGCCCACGGGGCAGGTGTTGGAGTGGCACTGCCGGGCCATCACGCACCCCAGGGCCACCAGGGCCGTGGTCCCGAACCCGTACTCGTCCGCCCCCAGCAGGGCCGCCAAGATCACGTCCCGACCCACCTTGAACCCGCCGTCCACCCGGACCCGGACCCGGTCCCGCAGGTTGTTGCGCACCAGCGCCACCCGGGTCTCCGCGAGCCCCACCTCCCAGGGGAGACCCGCGTTCTTGATGGAGTCGAGGGGGGAAGCCCCGGTTCCGCCCTCGTGCCCGCTGATCTGGATCACGTCCGCGTATCCCTTCGCGACTCCGGAGGCGATGGTGCCCACGCCCGTGGTGGCCACCAGCTTCACGGCCACATGGGCCTCCGGATGGACCTGCTTGAGGTCGTAGATGAGCTGGGCCAGGTCCTCGATGCTGTAGATGTCGTGGTGGGGCGGTGGGGAGATGAGCGTGGTGCCCGGCTGGGTCTTGCGCAGCCGGGCGATCTCCTCCGTCACCTTGTGCCCCAAGAGCTGCCCGCCCTCCCCCGGCTTGCTCCCTTGGGCCATCTTGATCTCCAGCTCCACCGCGGACCGCAGGTACCCCGCGGTGACCCCGAACCGGCCGCTGGCCACCTGCTTGATGGTGGTGTTGGGCCAGTCGCCGTTGGGGCGGCGCTTGCGGCGCTCGGGATCCTCCCCGCCCTCGCCGCTGTTGCTGCGCATGCCCAGGCGGTTCGCGGCGATGGCCAGGGTCTCGTGGGCCTCCCGGGAGAGGGCCCCGTGGGACATGGCGGAGATCACGAACCGCCGGAGGATGGCCTCCGCGGGCTCCACCTCCTCAAGGGGCACCGGAGGCCCCGCGGGCACGATCTCCAGGAGATCCCGCAATGCCTGAGGGGGCCGCCGCGTGGCGGTCTCCACCAGGGCTTGGAAGTCCTCCGGGCGGCCGCTCTGGCTCACCCGGTGGATGGCCTTCACCACCGCGGGCTCGTACCCGTGGGTCTCCCCGCCGTGCCGGTACCGGTAGAACCCGATGTCCGGCAGGTCCGGGTGCTCCCGGGCCCGGCAGTACGCCGCATGCCGCCGCAGGACGTCCTGCGCGATGGCCTCGAGCCCCACCCCGGGCGCGTGGACGGGGGTCCCGGTGAAGTACCGGGCCACCAGCTCCTCATCCAGCCCGATGGCCTCGAAGATCTGGGCCCCGCAGTACGCCGCGAAGGGCGCGATGCCCATCTTGGCCATGACCTTCAGCAGACCCGCCTCCAGGGCCTTCCGGAGCTTCGCGGCCCCGTCCGGGTGCAGCCGATCCGCGGTCTCCAGGGCCAGATACGGGAAGATTGCCTCCGCCCCGTAGCCCGCAAGACAGCACACGTGGTGCACCTCCCGGGCCTCCCCGGTCTCCACCACCAACCCCGCCCGCATCCGCAGGCCTTCCCGGATCAGGTGGTGGTGGACCGCGCCCACCGCGAGCAGCATGGGAATGGGAGCCCGATGGGGACTCACGTTCCGGTCGCTGAGCACGAGGATCCCCGCTCCCTCGCGCACGGCCCTTGCGGCCTGCTCCACGAGCTCCTCCAAGGCCGACCGGAGGGACTCAGCCCCGCCCGCGGGATCGAACAGGGCCTCAAGCCGTACCGCCCGGAACGGACAGGCGGGGCTCAGGAGCCACTGGAACTCTTCAGGGGCCAGGATGGGACTCGGGAGGTGCACGAGGTCCGCATGCTCCGGGGTCTCCTCCAGCAGCGACCGCCGCGGCCCCAGCAACACGTCCAGGGACATCACCGTGTGCTCCCGCAGGGAGTCAATGGGGGGGTTGGTGACCTGCGCGAACCGCTGCCGGAAGAACTGGTACAAAAGCCGCGGGTGGTGCGAGAGGGCACTGGGCGGGGTGTCGTCGCCCATGGACCCCACCGCGTCCTTTCCCTCCGCGGCCATGGCGGCCAACACCCGCTGCAGGTCCTCCTTGGTGTAGCCGAAGGCCAGGTGCAGCGCGTGCAGGGACTCCTCCCCGTTCCCGGAGGTCACGGAGGGCGCCGGGGCCTTTCCCGCCTCCCGGATGCGCTGGGCCCACGCCGCGTACGGACGGCGACGGCTCAGGTTCTGAAGGATCTCCGCGTGGTGCTGGACCGTCCCACAGCGGAGGTCCACGGCGATCATCTGGCCCGGACCGAGCCGGCCCCGCCCCAGGATCCGCCCGGGTGCCAGGGAGAGAACCCCCACCTCGCTCCCCGCGATCACCAGCCCGTCCCGGGTGATGGTGTACCGGGCGGGCCGAAGACCATTCCGGTCTAGAGCCATCCCGATCACCTGGCCGTCGAAGAACGCCAGGGCCGCGGGCCCGTCCCAGGGTTCCATCAGGCAGGCGTGATACCGGTAGAAGCCGCGGACCTCCGGATCCAGCTCCGGATCCTTCTCCCAGGCCTCCGGCACCAGCATCCGCACCACGTGGAGCAGGTCCCGGCCGCTGCGGCGAAGCAGCTCCGCCGCGTTGTCCAGCATGGCGCTGTCACTGCCGTCGAGCTGGATGATGGGCACGAGATCTCCCACCGCCTCGTCCCACAGAGGACTGCGGAGCTCCGGCTCCCGGGCCCGCATCCAGTGGATGTTGCCCAGCAGGGTGTTGATCTCCCCGTTGTGGGCCAGCAGCCGGAAGGGCTGCGCGAGAGGCCAGGAGGGGTTGGTGTTGGTGCTGTAGCGCTGGTGGAAGACCGCGGCCTGCACGGAGAAATCGGGATCCTGCAGGTCCAGGTAGAACTGTTCCAGCTGGGGCGCGCTCACCAGGGCCTTGTACACGATGGTCCGACACGAGAGGGAGGGGATGTAGGCGCCCAGCGGCCTGACACGCCGCTCGATGCGCCGGCGCAGGCGGTACAGGAGACGCTCGAACGCCTCCTCCTCCAGGCCGTCGGGCTGGCGCAGGAACACCTGCTCGATCCACGGAAGGGTCGCGAGCGCATACTCGCCCAGGGCCTTGGGCTGCACGGGGACCTTGCGCCAGCCCAGAAGCGGCACGCCGAGCGCCGCGAACTCCGCCTCGCAGGCCCTGCGGCACACCTCCCGTGCCTCCACCTCCCGGGGGAGGAAGAACATCCCCACCGCGAAGGCGGGGATCTCCCCCCGGATCCCCATCTCGTGCAGGATCCGGCGGAACATCCCCTTCGGGATCTGGGTGAGGATCCCCGCCCCATCCCCCGTCCGGCCGTCCGCGGCCTGGGCCCCGCGATGGGTCAGGTTCCGCAGGGCCTGCAAGGCCAGGCGCAGAACCGCGTGGGAGGCAGTTCCGTCCGTGCGGGCCACAAAGCCTACCCCGCAGGCGTCCCGCTCCCTCAGGAGGGTTCGCAGATCCAAGTGATCCGTCCACGACATCGCGGTCGCCGGCTCCGTCCTGGAAATACGGGAAAGCCCGAGAGGGCCGAAGCACGTCCCCTCGGGCCCGCTTGACCCACTCCGGTTTTCCTCTAGGTAACAATTCCCGGGCGGGAATGTCAAGGAAGTTTATGATAAATCTTGTTGATCAGAGCCGATCCGGGTCAGGATCTCCTCCGCCACCGCCCGCATGGGTCGCCGGGTGCGCCGGGCCTCCTGCTGGATCCGGCGGTACGCTTCCTCCTCCGTGAGACCCTCCCGGCGCATGAGGATCCCTTTGGCCCGCTCCACGAGCTTGCGGTCCTGCAGGGTTTGCTCCAGTTCCGCGATGCGGCCCTCCCGCTCCCGCAGATCCCGGAACCGGGCGAGGGCCACCTCGATGGTGGGCACCAGGTCTTCTTCCTTGATGGGCTTCACGAGGTACCCCAGAACCCCCGCGGCCTGGGCCCGGCGCACCAGCTCCCGTTCGCTGTAGGCGGTGAGCATCACCACGGGGGTGGGCTGGATTCCCTGGATCTGGCGAGCGGCCTCCAGGCCATCCAGCTCCGGCATCTTGATGTCGAGGATCACCAGGTCCGGCCGCAGCTTGCGCACCAGCTCCACCGCGCGGCGCCCGTCGGAGGCCTCCCCCACCACCCGATAGCCCCTCTCCTCCAGCATGGACCGAAGCCCCATGCGGATGAGGGATTCGTCGTCCGCGATCACGATGCGGATCACGACCGCAGCACCTCCCGGGGGATGCGCACCAGGAACACCGCGCCTTCCCGGTTCTCCGCCCGCAGCTCCCCCCGAAGGTCCTCGTGGACCAGGGTACAGGCGATGCGTAACCCGAGCTCGGAGGAGGCCCGGGGGTCGAAGTCCGGGGGAAGACCCCGGCCGTCGTCCGCCACCTCCAGGAGCACGTGGGTGGGAGTCTGTCCGAGGCGTACGGTGAGGCGCCCGCGGCTGCGGTCCTGGAAGGCATGCTCGAGAGCGTTCTGCACGAGCTCCGTGACCACCAGGGCCGCGGCGGTGGCGGGCTGCGAGGGGAAGTACACGTCCTCGCCCTCCACGGAGACCTCCAGGGCGAGGTGCGGGGGGCACATGTTGGCCACCACCGCCCGGGCCACCCGATCCAGGACCTCCCGGAGGTTCACCGTGCGGAATCCCTCCAGGGAGAGGATCTCGTGCACCGCGGCGATGCCCAGGACCCGGTTGATGGTCTCCGTGAGCACCTCCCGCACCCGAGGATCCGGGTCCTCTCCCAGCTGCAGCCGCAGGAGCATGGCGATGGTCTGGAGGTTGTTTTTCACCCGGTGGTGCATCTCCCGCACCACCGCGGACCGCATCACGAGGTGGGCGTTCTCGATGGCGAGGGCGGTCTGGGCGGCCAGGGTGGTGAGGAGGCTCACGTCGCCGGCGGAGAAGGCGTGGGGCTGGGCCCGGTAGCAGTTCAGCACCCCGATGGTGCGGTCCCGGACCCGGAGGGGCACGCACACCATGGAGCGAAGCCCCTGCTCCCGGGCCAGCTCGGGATCGTAGAACCGGGGGTCCTGGACGAGATCCCGGACCACCTCCACCTCCCCCGTGGCGGCCACCCGGCCCGCGATCCCCTCCCCGAGGGGGATCGGATCCCGCTCCGTGTACCGGCCGTCCGTGGGGTGCGCCGCGGCCCGGCGCAGGGTGGAGGTTTCCTCGTCCAGGAGCAACAGGCTCACCAGCCGGGCGTCCAGCATCCGGGCGGCCATCTCCACGATCACCTGCAGCACCTGCTCCAGGTAGAGGGGGGAGGCCAGGGTCTGGCTCAGCTCCGCCAGGGTACGGAGCTCGTGGAGTTGCCGACGCATGTGGTCGTAGAGCTGAGCCTTCTCGATGGCCCCGCCTGCCAGGTCCGCGATGAGGCTCAACAGTTCGACCTCCTCCTCCTGGAACTCGTGCTCTGCCCGGGTCTGGACGTTCATGGCGCCCAGGACCCGTCCGCCCACGGTGAGGGGAACCGCCAGCAGGGACCGGAACCGGTATTCCTGGGTCTCGGGCAGCAACACGAACCGGGGATCCCGCGCGGCGTCGCTGCTCCAGGCGGGCTGTCCGTGCCTGGCGGCCCACCCCGTGAGCCCTTCTCCCAGGCGCAGCCGGGCCCGACCCACGGCGTCGGGTGCGAGTCCGGTGGTGGCCTTGAGCACCAGGTACTCCCGCTGGGGATCCAGGAGGTAAAGGGAGCAGGAATCCATCCCCATCACCTCCGCGGTCTTGCGGGTGATGAGGGCCAGGGTGGAGTCCAAGTCCAGGGCCTGGCTGATGGCTCGTCCGATCTCCCGCAAGGCGGCGATCTCCGCCGCCTTGCGCTGCAGCCGCTGCTGGAGCTCGAGGGGGGTCATCCCAAGGGGATTGTAGGGCTGGAGGCTCCGGCCGCCAAGCGCGTGCCATAATTGGTACGATGGAGTCTTCCAGCGTGCGAAACCACCGGGAGACCGCCCCCCTCTCCGTGGGGTGCGCGGTCCTCACCATCAGCGACACCCGGACCCCCCAGACCGACACGGGCGGAAACCTCCTGGTGGAGATGCTGACCGCCCACGGCCACCGGGTGGTGCGCAGGGGGATCGTGCCCGACGAGCGGGAAGCCATCCGGGGGTGGATCGAGGCGGCAGCCGAGGATCCGGAGGTGCAGGCCATCCTCACCACGGGAGGGACCGGCATCGCACCCCGGGACGTGACCCATGAGGTGGTGGCCGAGCTCGTGGAGAAGCGCCTGGAAGGATTCGGGGAGCTGTTCCGGGTGCTCTCCTACCAGGAGGTCGGGCCCGCGGCCATGCTGAGCCGGGCCATCGGAGGCGTGTACCGGAGAAAGATCCTCCTCAGCATGCCCGGCTCCCCGCACGGGGTGCGCTTGGCCATGGAGAAGCTGGTCCTCCCGGAGCTGGGGCACTTGGTGCGGGAGGCCGGCCGACCCGGATGAGCACCGGCCGGACGGACCTGTCCCGGGTTGACGGGCCGCGGATGGGAAGGTAGAATTGAAACCGAAACTCGATTTCATCCCTGTCTCACCGTGCGGAACCGGCCGCCCCACCGCCTCACCCCGCAGCGCCGGGCCGTGCTCCGGGCCCTGGAGGAACTGGGGTGCGCGCAGGACGTGGACGCCATCCACGCCCGCGCCCGTCAGTTCCTGCCCCGGATCGGCCGGGTCACCGTGTACCGCACCCTGGACCTGCTCCAGGCCCAAGGACTCGTGGAGACCCTGCACCTGGGAGACGGCCGAACCCGGTACGAGCTCGTCCGCGCGCACCACCACCACCTCATCTGCCTGCGGTGCGGGAGGCTGGAACCCTTCGAGGGATGCAACGTGGCGGCCCTGGCGCGGGTCGCCCGGACCCGCGGGTTCCGGGTCACCGGACACCGGCTTGAGCTCGTGGGCTACTGCGCCGGCTGTCAGGAGCCGGAGGGGATCCCGTGAGGCGCATCCTTCTCCTCGCACTTCCCCTGCTCCTCCTCGGGGCGGTGGAGGCCGCGGGCCCGCAGAGGCCCCTCGCCGTGGCCACCTTCTATCCCCTCTACGAGTTCACCCGGCGCGTGGCCGCCGGCCGCTTCGGGGTGCGGCAGCTCGTCCCCGCGGGGATGGAGGTACACCATTACGAGCCTACGCCCCGGGATCTCCTTCTCCTCCGTCGGACTCGGGTGCTCTTCTACAACGGGGCCGGGCTGGAGCCGTGGGTCGAAAAGCTCCGGCCTGAACTCCCCAAGGACGTGCTGCTGGTCAATACCACGGAGGGTCTGCCGCTCCTGCGGCCCCGACCCGGAGCGGCCGTGGATCCGCACGTGTGGCTCGACCCCGTACTGGCGCAGGAGCAGGTGGAGCGAATCCGGGCAGGCCTTTCCCGGGCGGATCCGGAGGGCTCGGAGGTCTACCGGCGCAACGCACGGCGGATCCGGGCCGAGCTCGCCGCCCTCCACGAGAGATTTCGGGAGCGCTTGAGAAGATGCCGCACCCGGACCTTCATCACCGCACACGCGGCTTTCGGGTATCTGGCCCGGCGGTACGGGCTCGAGATGATCCCCATCACGGGACTCGCGCCGGAGGCGGAACCCTCCCCGGCGAAGATCCGGGAGGTGGTGCGGCTGGCCCGACGGTACGGCGTGCGCGTGGTCTACTTCGAGTCCCCCCCCACCCGCCGGATCGCGGAGGCCATCGCCCGGGAAGTGGGGGCCCACACCGCGGTGTTGCACCCTCTCGAGACCCTCCATCCGGAAGAGCAGAACCGGGGACGGACGTACTTCACCGTGATGGCGGAGAACCTCCGCCAGCTGGCCCATGGACTGGAGTGCCGCTAGGAACCCTCCTGTGGTGGAGCTCCACCGCGTGTGCGTGGACCGGGACGGCGAGCGCGTCCTGGAGGACGTGGACCTGGTGGTGCACCGGGGGGACTTCCTGGGGATCATCGGCCCGAACGGGGCGGGCAAGACCACCCTGCTGCGGGTGATGCTGGGGCTGGTGCGTCCCAGCCGCGGGTCCGTGCGGCTGTTCGGAATCGACCTCCGGTCCTTCCGAGACTGGCCCCGCGTGGGCTACGTGCCCCAACGGTCCGTGCCGTACGAAGGGCGCCTGCCCGCCACGGTGCGGGAGGTGGTGCTGAGCGGCCGGGTGGGACGGGTGGGGATGGGGCATCGGTTCACGAAGGTGGACGAGGAGGCCGCGGAGCGGGCTCTGGGGATCGTGGGGATGGAGCGGTACCGGGACCGGCCCGTGACCCAGCTCTCCGCAGGCCAGCAGCAGCGGGTGCAG
This sequence comes from Armatimonadota bacterium, assembly GCA_031460175.1. Classification (NCBI taxonomy): domain Bacteria; kingdom Bacillati; phylum Candidatus Sysuimicrobiota; class Candidatus Sysuimicrobiia; order Candidatus Sysuimicrobiales; family Candidatus Sysuimicrobiaceae; genus Candidatus Sysuimicrobium; species Candidatus Sysuimicrobium tengchongense. The sequence continues at coordinate 41,659 of JAVKGW010000008.1, forward strand.
ATTGCCCGGGCCCTCGCCACGGAGCCCGAGCTCCTGATCCTGGATGAGCCTACGGTGGGCGTGGACGTGGAGGCGCAGGAGCGGTTCTACGGGCTCCTGCACCGGCTGAACGGGGAAGGCGTCACCCTGGTGCTCGTCTCCCACGACATCGGCGTGGTGGCCCGGGAGGTGACCCGGCTCGCATGCCTGAACCGCCGCCTCTTCTTCCACGGAAGCCCCCAGGAAGCCCTCCGATCCGGGGCCCTGGAGCAGCTGTACCCGGCGGGAAGCTGGCTTGTGGCGCACCGGCACTAGCATGCTGGAGATCCTGAGCTACGGGTTTATGCAGCGGGCGCTCGCCGCGGGCGCGGTGGTGGGGGTGGTGGCGCCCCTGATGGGCGTGTTCCTGGTGTTGCGACGGCTGAGCCTCATCGCGGATACCCTCTCCCACACCGCCCTCGCGGGCGTCGCCCTGGCCCTCCTCCTCGACGCCGATCCCCTCTGGGGAGCCCTCGGGGTAGCTCTGCTGGCCGCGATGGGCATCGAGCGGCTGCGCGCCCGGGGGAAGATCCCCGGGGAGGCGGTCCTCGCGGTGTTCCTCTCCGCGGGCTACGCGGTGGCAACCGTCCTCCTCAGCCTGGGTGGAGGGTTTACCCCGGACCTCTTCACGTACCTCTTCGGCGCCCTCACGGCAGTCCAGCCCCGGGATCTCTGGCTCATGGTGCCCTTAGGCGGAACCGTGCTGGGAGCCGTGGGACTCCTGTACAAGGAGCTGCTCGCCATCACCCTGGACGAGGAGGCAAGCCGCACGCAGGGGATCGCCGTGGACGCTCTCAACCTCCTGTTCAGCGCCATCGTGGCCGTCACGGTGGTGGTCTCCGTGCGGGTGGTGGGGATCCTGCTCACCGGGTCCCTGCTCGCTCTCCCGCCGCTCGCGGCCCTGAGGCTGGCCCGCAGCTTCCGGGCCACGCTGGGCCTTGCGGTCGCGTTCGGCCTCACGTCCGTTTTGCTGGGGCTCGTGGCAAGCTTCTATCTGAACATCGCCCCCAGCGGTGCGGTGGTCCTCATCGCGCTGGGGTTGTTCGCGGGAAGCACCCGATTGGCCCGCGGATAGACCATGGCTCGCTCCGCGGCCTGCGAACGTCCCCGCACGATCCACACCGTCGGCCACTCCACCCGCCCCCTTGCGGTCTTCATCGCCCTCCTGGAGGCCCACCGGATCCACGTCCTGGTGGACGTGCGGCGGTGGCCCACCTCCCGGCGGTTCCCCCATTTCCGGGGAGAGGCGCTCTCGGAGGCCCTGCATCGCCGGGGCATCGGGTACGTGTGGCGGGGGGACCTGGGTGGCTACCGCAGGCCCGAACCGGGTTCCGTGAACACGGGCTGGAAAGTGGGGTCTTTCCGGGCCTACGCGGACTTCATGCTCACGGAGGCCTTCGAGCACATCTTCCAGGAGCTGGAGGCCCTGGCGGGCCGGCACCGCCTCTGTCTCATGTGCGCGGAGGCCAGCCCGTGGCGGTGCCACCGGCAGCTGTTGAGCGACGCGTTCCTGGTGCGCGGCTGGGACGTCCGCCACATCACGGACCGAGGGTGCGAACCTCACCGCCTGCCGAAGTTCGCCCGGGTGGAGGGCACCCGGATCCTCTACCCGGTCCCGGATTAGGTGTTTCCTCCGGCTTCCAGGGGGTTGGTCAACTTAGGGGCTGGAGCGCCGGAAGACCAGGTCCACCGTCACCCGCACGGGATCCTCCGCCACGAAGATCAGAAACCGCGGGATGGGGATTCCGTACTCGCTCATGCGGACCACGAATTCTCCCCGGCCGCGGAACCCGTCCGGGAGCGGGATGATGCGGGCCGGAAATGCCATCTCCCGCTCCCTCCCGTGCAGGAGGAGGAGCCCCCGGACTTCCGCGGGGAACTCGGAGGCGATCCGCACTCCTGCCGCATGGACCGTTCCCGTGAAGGCGATCACCGGGAACCGATCCGGGTGCAGGTGCCCCCGGTGCATCTGGGCATCCCGCAGGCCGAGTCCCGTGGTCAGAGATCGCGCGGGTACCCGCACCTGAACCTCCGCCCCATAGACCCACTCCTGGACCTGCCGAATGAGGGCCCTCCCCTCCATCTCCCGGGCATACCCGGTAAACCCGCCCCGGTTGTCCTGGACGAAGAAGGTGATCCGACTTTCCTCCGGGGCCAGCACGAACAGGCCCGCGGGGAGTGGAGGAATCGCCTCCGCCGCCGTCACCACCGCGAGCACGAGGAGGCCGATCGGGATGCTGACCCGCATGGCCTCACGGTAAAGCGGCTCTATATCGGATGCGTCACGCGTTGACAGCGCGCGGGCGGCAGGCTAAGGTAGCGGCGAAGGACCTGGGGGAGCTCGGGCAACCGGGCTGAGAGGGCCCCTGGTGCGGGGCCGACCCCTGGAACCTGATCCGGGTAATTCCGGCGGAGGGAACGGTCCTGGGATGCCTTTACAGGCCCTCTCCCCTGGCTTTCCCGGTCCGTCCAAAGTCCAGGAGGTGTGCGATGGCGACCCAGATGGAGCTCGCCCGCCAGGGCAGGATCACGGAAGCCATGGCCTACGTCGCGGAGGCGGAGGGAGTCCCGCCGGAGGAGATCCGGGAAAAGGTGGCCGCAGGCCTCGTGGTCATCCCCGCCAACCCGCACCACCGCACCCTGACCCGTTACACGGGCATCGGCAAGGGGCTGTCCGTGAAGGTCAACGCCAACCTGGGAACCTCCTACGACTACGTGAACCCGGAGGAAGAGCTGGAGAAGCTGCGGCTTGCCCTGGCGGCAGGAGCCGATGCCGTCATGGACCTCTCCACGGGCGGGGATCTCCCGGCCATCCGCAAAGCCCTCCTGGAACGCTGCCCGGTTCCCCTGGGTACGGTCCCCATCTACGAGGCGGAGTTCGAGGCCGCCCGCAAGCGGGGATCCTTCTTCCACATGACCGTCGACGACCTGTTTGCCACCATCGAACGTCACGGACGGGAGGGCGTGGACTTCATCACCGTGCACTGCGGGGTGACCCGGCAGGCCCTGGAGCGGTACATGCGGACGGAGCGGGTCACGGGGATCGTGTCCCGGGGTGGGGGGTTGATCGCCGCCTGGATGCTCCACAACGGGGCGGAAAATCCCCTCTACCAGTACTACGACCGTCTGCTGGAGATCGCCCGAACGTACGACATGACCCTGAGCCTCGGGGACGGGCTGCGGCCCGGGTGCCTGGCGGACGACCTCGATCGACCCCAGGTGGAGGAGCTCATCGTGCTGGGGGAGCTGGTGGAACGGGCCCGGCGGGCCGGCGTCCAGACCATGGTGGAGGGGCCCGGGCACGTGCCCCTGAACGAGATTGCCACGAACGTGCAGCTGGAAAAGAAGCTGTGCCGGGAAGCGCCCTTCTACGTGCTGGGCATGCTCCCCGTGGACACCGCGGCAGGCTTCGACCACATCGCGGGCGCCATCGGCGGCGCGGTGGCGGGCATGTACGGGGTAGACATGCTGTGCTACCTAACCCCCGCGGAGCATCTGGCGCTGCCGACCCCGCAGCAGGTCTACGAGGGGGTGGTGGCCTTCAAGATCGCCGCGCACGTCGCGGATGTGGCCCGCGGGAATCCCCGGGCCGTGGAGCGCAACCGCCGCATGTCGGAGGCCCGCTACCGGCTCGACTGGGAAGCGCAGTTCCGGCTGGCCCTCTACCCGGAGGTGGCCCGGCGCATCTTTGCCGAGCGGAACTCGCAGACCCGGGCCTGCTCCATGTGCGGGCCGTTCTGTCCCATGAATCTGGTGGAGCACGTGGTCCGGCGAGCCCGGGGGGCAGAACTCCCCGCGGTCTCCTCCGCCTAGGGGCCGGGGATCACTTCCCCAGTTCCGGCACGGGAACCGCGCCTGTCCGCTGCACGAGCGCCCCGCGCTTGCTCATCCACACCGCGAGGGCGATCACGACGAGCGCGGCCACCACCACCGCGCCTCGCGCGACCCCGGGAAGGTCCCCGATCACCAGGGGGGCGATGAGGATGGCCACCAGGTTCATCACCTTGATGATGGGGTTGAGGGCCGGACCCGCGGTGTCCTTGAGGGGATCGCCCACCGTGTCCCCCACCACCGCCGCTTTGTGGTACTCGGTCCCCTTCCCGCCCAGGTAGCCGTCCTCGATCTTCTTCTTCGCGTTGTCCCAGGCCCCGCCGGTGTTGGCCATGAACACCGCCAGGAGTTGCGCGGTGAGGATGGCGCCCGCGAGATACCCTCCCAGGGCCCCGGCCCCCAGCCCGAATCCCACGAGCACCGGCGCCGAGATGGCCACCAACGCGCTCGGCAACAGCTCCCGCTGGGCCGCGGCGGTCACGATGTCCACGCACCGGGAGTACTCGGGTCGGGCCCGGCCCTCCAGAAGACCCGGGATCTCCCGGAACTGCCGGCGCACCTCCTCCACCACCTGGAAGGCGGACCGGCCCACGGCCCGCACGAGGAAGGCGGAGACCAGGAACGGTACTGCCCCGCCGATCAACAGTCCGATGAACACGAGGGGCAGGTTCACCTGGATGCCGACCCGCTCCAGGGCCGCGAGGAGGCCCTGTCCTCCCGCTTGTACCGCGCGCTGCAGCTCTGCGGGATCCGCCAATAGCCTCGCCTCGTCGATGTACGAGCGGAACAGGGCCGTGGCCGCCACCACCGCGGTGGCGATGGCGAAGCCCTTGGTGAGGGCCTTGGTGGTGTTGCCCACCTGATCCAGGCGCGCCACGATCCGGCCCGCGAGCGAGTCCCCCCGTTCCACCCCGGACATCTCGAAGATCCCGTTCGCGTTGTCCACGATGGGCCCGTAGGTGTCCTCCGCGAGGATGAAGCCCGTGGTGGTCAACAGCCCGAGCCCCGCCAGCGCGATCCCGTAGGCGGAGAGCGCCAGGTCTCCCCCGAAGATGGCGAAGGACGCCAGGATGGTGGCCCCGATGGCCACGATGGACCACACGCTGCTCTCCATTCCCAGCCCCAACCCCGTCAGCAGGAGCGTGGCGGATCCGGTCTTGCTGGCGTAGGCGATCTCCGTGACGGGCGGACGATCCGTGTGCGTGTAGTAGTCCGTGATGCGCTCGATGACCACCGCGAGCACGATCCCCATGAAGGTGGCCCAGAAGAACCGCCAGTCTCCCAGGTAGGCATGGGTGATGGCCCCGAATCCCACCGTGGCGAGGAGGGCGGCGGTCCAGAAGCCCCGGCTGATGGGCTTCATGGGATCCCCCACCTCCTCGTCGGAGCCCCGCACCACCCAGGTTCCCACCACGGAGGCGAACACGCCGACGGCCCGCACGAGGAGCGGGAAGAGGATGAGCTTGAGGGCGAAGGCCTGGGCCGATGCCTCGTCCGGGAACCGGGCCCGGAACACGGGATCCAGAAGGGTGGCCGCCCCGAGGATGATGGCGGCCACGAGGGTCACCTCGTAGGACTCGAAGACGTCCGCGGCCATTCCCGCGCAGTCGCCCACGTTGTCGCCCACATTGTCCGCGATGACGGCCGCGTTGCGGGGATCGTCCTCCGGAATGCCCACCTCCACCTTCCCCACCAGATCCGCACCCACATCCGCGGCCTTCGTGTAGATCCCGCCTCCCACCCGCATGAAGGCGGCCACCAGCGACCCGCCGAACCCGAATCCCACGAGGACCCGCATGGCGTCCTCTCGGAAGAGCATGAAGATGATCACGGCTCCAAGAAGCCCCAACCCGACCGTGAACATCCCGGAGATGGTCCCTGCCTGGAACGCCAGCTCCAAGGCCTCCTTGAAGGAGCGGCGGGCGGCGTTCGCGACCCGCACGTTGCCCTGAACCGCGGAGGTCATCCCCACATACCCCGCGCCGTAGGACGCCAGGCATCCCATGAGGAAGGCACCCGCCACGCCCACCGCCAGGACGGGTTTATCCCGGTAGATCGGAAGGTAGAGGAGGTACAGCCCCACGGTCAGGAGGACGATGAACCAGGCCATGGTGCGGAACTGCCGGCTGAGGTACGCGTACGCCCCTTCCTGGATGGCGCGGGCCACGGAGACCATGGACTCCGGACCGGGATCCGCCCGCAGCACACGGGCCCGGAGGTAGGCTCCGTACAGGAGCGCCAGGAAGGCGGACCCCAGCACCGCCCACAGAAGGGCCAGCTCGGTGCCCGAGAAGGGCGGGAGGACGATCTTGGCTTCGGACATCCCGATCCTCCTGATTCCCTACCGGAGACTCGCGCTCCCGGAGCCTCCCCCGGGAGACCATTCCTTATCTTACCAATCCGGGCCGCGCGGTGGAGGAGCGGACGATCCGGAGCACGCGGGCGCAGTCGCGGGTCTGGTCCGCGGAGAGCACGAGCATCCCGCCATCGCCCGCGAGCGAGAGGAGGGGAAGCGCGCGGCGTTCTGCCACGAGGACGTACCGGTTGAGCCGGGTCACGCGCAGGCGCAGGGCGTCCAGGGGGCGGTGTAGACCGGAGAGCACAAACCACCCGTCCTGCCGGACGTAGCCCTCCGAGGGGAGTCCCCACCCCGAGGACCGGAACCGCATCCCCACGAGCACGAGGGTTTTCCCCTGAACCCGGTAGGTCTCGACCACGGGAGTCCGCTCCACGGAGTGCGTGTATCGGATCTCGAAGGAGGGGGATTCCCTCAGGCAGAGGGAAACCGGGGCAGCATCGGAGAAGGCGGCCGGGAGCGCCAAGAGAAGGAGGAGGAGCGTCCCCCGCATCAGGGCAGCGGTCGGTAGCGGGCCCGGGCGCCCACGGTGATCCCGTGCCGTCCGAAGAACCCCTGGTTCACCTCGAGGGCGTACTGGGCCTCCGCCCGGGAGACGTAGATGGGGATCTCGCCGCCCGGACGGGGCGGATCCATATCCTGGATGTCCACGATCCGCCAGCGGGCGTCCATGAAGGCGATGGAGAGGGGGATCAGGGTGTTCTTCATCCAGAAGACGAGGCGCTGCGGGGATTCGAACAGGAACAGCATGCCGTGGTCCTCCGGAAGGTGCGTGCGGAACATGAGGCCCCGCGCCCGGGCCTGCGGGGTATCCGCCACCTCCACCTGCACCACCACGCGCCGGGAATCCTGCAGGAGGATCACCACCCCCCGCTTGAACCGCGGGGCCCCCGCCGGCTGGGTTGCCAAGGCCAGCAAGGCCACCAGGATCAGCAACCGCATGGCGCCCTCTTCACGGCACCCGGTCCTCCATCCACCGCAGGAGGAGGGGGACCGCGGGGTTCGGGTGGGCGGTGACCACGTCCAGGTGGGCGGCCTCCGGCAGGATGTGTACGGTGGCGTCCCGGCTTGCGGTGCGGCGCAAGAAGAGCTGATGCATCCAGAGATGCCGCAGGATCCCCTGCCCCGCGCCGATGGACAGCATGGGCAGATTCAAGGTACTCGGCGGGCGTACCCGCCCGAGGCCGCGGACCGGGGTCGAGGGATCCATCCGCGCCGCCACCGCCACGTCCAGGAGCAACCGCAGGGGGAAATACCACTCCGAGAAGTCCGATTCCTCGTCCACCGCGGCGGAGACGAGCTCCTGGAGGTCCGTGGGCTCCCCGACCTCCGGGCCGTTGCGCCATCCCACGAGTCCTCGGCCGGGGTGCGGCCGGAGGGAGGAAAGGATCACCAGGCCCCGGCTTCGGCCGGAGGGGTCTGGGTCGAGGTCGAAGATGCCGTCCGGAAGGCCCAGGCGCGCGCGGAGGGCGAAGTTCCGCTGGACGTTGTCGTCCAGGCTCATCCCCAGGGCGGCCTCGTTGGTGAGGGGTTGAGGATAGGTGGGGGCTACAGGGAGACCGGCACGCTCCTGGGGCCGGAACCGGGCGAGGAGCGCGGCCACGGAGAGGGCCCGGGTGAGGGTCGGGTTGAGGGTGGGGAAGGCGAGGTAGGGGAGGACCTGTCCCTGCACCAGGGGGTCTGCACCCGGGATGCGTCCCACCGCGGGGAGCACGAGCCCGTTCCGGTACGCCCGTTCGTCCACGGGTGGGAGGACGGGGACCGGGAGCCCGTCCAGGAACACGAGGCCCCGCACCCGGCGGAGTCCCGGATCCGGGTCGGCCCCGGTGCCGAAGTCGTAGGCGGCGTACAGGGCCGCGAGGACTCCGCCCAGGGAGTGTCCGCCCAGGAAGATGGGCATTCCCGGACGGCGGCGCCCGATCTCCTGGAGCAAAGCGTGCAGGTCCCGGAGGTGCACGTCCAGGCCCCAATGGGCCATGGCCCGGAGGGCCTGCGGATCCGGTTCCGTAAACCGCCGGCCCCGGAGCTCGAACCCGGGCGCGAAGTAGTAGGCCACCGCGAAGGCGGGGTTTTGGGCGCGCACGGCTTCCCGCAGGCCCGTGTGGTCTTCCAGGAGGTTGCTGCGGCGCTCCCAGACCCACACCTCCACCGGCCCGCGGGCCGCCAGGGCCCGGCTCAAGAGATCCAGAGAGCCCGCTCCGCCACTCAGCCCCGGGATCAGCACCAGGACCGCCCGGGGCGGGCGGCCCGGATGCACGTAGCGGAAGGCCACACTCCGGTTGAGGGCGGGCGGGGTGTGCGGTTCTGCAAAGCCCGGGGCGTCCACCCGCTCACGGGACACCCCGCCGAGCGCGAGCATCAGGCCGAGCATGAGCCCCAGGACCGGCATCCCTACAGATCGTCTACCAGCTCGGCGGGCACCGCTTCCAGTGCAAAGCGCCGGCCCTCCCGGATCACGTGCACCACGAGCGGGACTCCCGGCGGGTGCTGGCCCAGCACGGCTTGCAGGTCGTCGAGGTTATACACGGGCCGGTCCTGAAGCGCCACGAGGAGATCGCCCGGCCGCAAGCCCGCCCGCTCCGCCGCGGAGCCCGGCTGGACCTCCACCACCCGCACCGCGGTGGAGGCATCGAGGCGATGACGCACGGCTAGGCCGCGGTCCACGGGGACCGCGGCGGCCACGATCCCCAGATATGCCCGCCGCACCCGGCCATAGCGGATGAGCTGGGCGGCCACCCACTTCGCGGTGTTCACGGGGATGGCGAAACACAGGCCCTGGGACCCCGCGATCACCGCGGTGTTGATCCCCACCACCTCTCCCCGGGCGTTCACGAGCGGCCCTCCGGAGTTCCCGGGATTGAGGGCCGCGTCCGTCTGGATCACGTTCTCGATGAGCCGGCCCGTCTCCGAACGCAGGGTTCGGCCCAGGGCGCTCACCACGCCCGCGGTGACCGTGGCGGAGAACCCCAGGGGATTCCCGATGGCGATCACCAGCTGGCCCACCCGGAGCCGGGTGGAGTCCCCGAGGGCCGCGGCGGGAAGCCCGCTCTGCGGCAGCTGCAGCACCGCCAGGTCCGTGTGGGGATCCTCTCCCACCACCCGGGCCGTGAGCTCGCGTCCGTCCACGAGGCGCACCTCGATGCGGTCCGCACCCCGCACCACGTGGCTGTTGGTGAGCACGTACCCATCCGGGGTGAGGATCACCCCGCTTCCGATCCCCCGTACCTCCGGGAGCCCCCGCCGGCGCAGGGCTTCCGGCGCCCGCCGCACAAGCCCCACGCTCACCACCGCGGGCCCCACCCGCTCCACGGCCTCCACCACCGCCCGGGAGTACGCGTCCAGGACCTCCTCCTCAGCACGTCCGGGCGAGGTGCCTTGGCGTCCACCGGCTTCTTCTGAGGCGAGCCAACGCCACTCCACGGTCTCCCTCCAGGTCCCGTCGAGCCCACAAACGCCCCGGAGACCCGGGGAATTCCCCCACGGGGCCGTCCCGGAGGTATCCTCAAGGGGAGACCCGGAAGGAGGCGGCCATGGCCATCCTGTGCGATCTCCACCTGCACTCGAAGTACAGCCGGGCCACCAGCCGCGACATGGACGTGGAGAACCTGAGCCTCTGGGCCCGGCGGAAGGGGATCCAGGTGGTGGGTACCGGCGATTTCACGCACCCCCTTTGGCTCCGGGAGCTGCGCGGCAAACTGCGGCCCGTGGAGGATGGGCTGTACGAATACCGGGGGACGCGGTTCCTCCTCACCGTGGAGGTGAGCAGCATCTATCCCCAGGACGGGAAGCTGCGCAAGGTGCACGTCCTCCTCCTGAGTCCGTCCTTCGAGGTCTGCGACCGGATCAACGCGGTGCTGGGCCGGTTCGGGAACCTGGGAGCAGACGGACGCCCCACCCTGACGCTCAGCTGTGCGAAGCTGGTGGAGTACGTGATGGAGATCTCGCCCCGGTGCCTGGTGATCCCCGCCCACGCGTGGACCCCGTGGTTCTCCGTGTTCGGGTCCCAGTCCGGCTTTGATTCCCTGGAGGAGTGCTTCCAGGACCAGCTGCGGCACGTGCGGGCCATCGAGACCGGGCTGTCGAGCGATCCGCCCATGAACTGGCGGATCTCCTGGCTCGACGGGATCACCCTGGTCTCCTTCAGCGACGCCCACTCCCCCACCAAGCTCGGCCGGGAGGCCACGGCCCTGCAGGCGGACCTGAGCTACGACGGGATCGTGGAGGCCATCCGCACGGGCCGGGTGGCCTACACCATCGAGTTCTTCCCGGAGGAGGGGAAGTACCACTACGACGGCCACCGCGCCTGTGAGGTTCGGCTGCACCCTCGCGAGACCCGCGCGCTGCAGGGCCGGTGCCCGAAGTGCGGGCGGCCCGTCACCGTAGGCGTGCTGCACCGGGTGGAGTCCCTGGCGGACCGGCCGGAGGGGGAGGCCCCTTCCGGGCGACCTCCCTACCGCAACCTCATCCCCCTGGAGGAGATCCTGGCGGAGGCCCTGGGCCAGGGGGTGGGGACCGTGCGGGTGCGGGAGGAATACCTGAAGCTCGTGGAGCGGCTCGGGGGGGAGTTCGCGGTGCTCACGGACGTGCCGCTGGAGGAGCTGCGTCGGATCACGCACCCCCGGGTGGTGGAGGGGATCCGGCGCATGCGCGCGGGACAGGTACACATCGAACCGGGGTACGACGGGGAGTTCGGCCGCATCCACCTGTTCCCGGAGGCCCAGGACGCGTCCCGGGAGAGGGGAAGCGGAGAGAGCGCGCAGATGAGCCTCTTCTAGCCGTGCGGGATCCCGAACCCGTCGAGGGCGCCGTGGTCCTCCATCGGGGCCGGGAACAGCGGATCCTCCCGGGGCACCTCTGGGTGTACGAGGGGGAGGTGGCGGAGGTGCGGGGGAACCCCGCCCCTGGGGCCCTGGTGGACGTCCTCACCTCCCGGGGTGCCTTCTGCGGGCGGGGGTTCTACAATCCCCACAGCAAGATCCGGGTTCGCATCCTCACGTTCGAGGAAGAACCGATCGGCCCCGACTTCTTCGCCCGCCGCATCGGCCAAGCCCTGGCGCTGCGGGAGCGGGTGGTCCGGGGGACCACCGCCTACCGGGTGGTGTACGCGGAGGGAGACCTTCTCCCCGGGCTCATCGTGGATCGGTACGGGGATCTGCTGGTCATGCAGACCCTGGCGTTCGGGACGGACGCCCGCAAGGAGCTGCTGGCGGACCTCCTCCTGGAGCAGACGGGGGCCCGGGTGGTGTACCTGCGCAACGACCCGGGGGTGCGGTCCCTGGAGGGCCTGCCCCGCCACCAGGGGTTCCTGCGGGGAGAGGCCCCGACCCGGGTGGAGATCGGTGAGGGAGAGGCCCGGTTCCTGGTGGACGTGGCCAGCGGGCAGAAGACGGGGTGGTTCTGCGACCAGCGGGAGAACCGTCTGAGCTGCGCCCCCCTGGCCCGGGACGCGGACGTCCTGGAGGTGTTCTCCTACACCGGGGCCTTCGGGATCCACGCGGCCCTGCACGGGGCCCGGTCGGTGCTGGGGATGGATGTGAGCGAGACGGCCATCGCCCTCGCCCGGGAGAACGCCCGGCTCAACGGCGTACCGGACCGGTGCCGGTACGAGGTGGCGGACGCCTTCGAGGCCCTCCGGGCCCTGGAGGGGGAGGGTGCCCGGTTCGACCTCGTGATCCTGGACCCCCCCGCCTTCGCCCGGCGGAAGGAGGCGGTCCGCCGGGCACTGGCGGGCTACAAGGAGATCAACCTCCGGGCCCTCAAGCTCCTGCGGCCCGGCGGGTATCTGGTGAGCTGCTCCTGCTCTTCCTTCGTGGACGAGGGAATGCTGTGGCAGGTGATCCTGGAGGCCGCCCGGGACGCGGGCCAGCGGGTGCGCCTGCTGGAGTTCCGGGGGCAGGCCCGGGATCACCCCATGCTGGGGGCCATGCCGGAGACCCGCTACCTCAAGTGCTTCGTGCTCCAGACGGTATAATTCCGTTGGAAGGAGCGAGCCTCCACGTGCCGATGCCGTGGCGCGCGAAGTGGTCCGGGAGGGGGGAAAGAGGAATCCCTCCTCCCGTCGTTTTCCCTGGGGACGATGGGTACACATCTCCACGAGGGAGGGGTTGAGTTGTCGTCGGCCCGCCTGGCACCGCTGAGCCCGCAAGGGCGGGAGCGGCGGATTCCCGCCCGGTCCATCCAGATCACGGATAACCTCGACCTGCTGCTCGCGGTCCTTCCCCCTCACATCCGGGAGGCCGTGGAGCGCAAGCCCTACCGGGACAGCCTCATCGAGGTGGTGATGGATCTGGGTCGGGTGCCCGAGGCCCGGTACCCGGGTGGGGCAGAGCCCCTCGGCAAGGAGCCCGTGACCCGCGCGGACATCCACTACGTGGTGGAGCGGGTGGGAACCTTCGGAAAGGACAACCGGGCCGGCATCAGCGGGACCCTGCACCGGATCTCCGCCATCCGGAACCGGCTGGGGGAGATCGTGGGGCTCACCTGTCGGGTGGGCCGGGCGGTGTTCGGGACCGTGGACATCGTGCGGGACGTGATCGAATCCGGGAAGTCCATCCTGCTCCTGGGCCGGCCGGGCGTGGGCAAGACCACCCTCCTGCGGGAAGCGGCCCGCGTGCTGGCGGACGAACTCGGGAAGCGCGTCATCGTGGTGGACACCAGCAACGAGATCGCGGGCGACGGAGACATCCCCCACCCGGGCATCGGACGGGCCCGGCGCATGCAGGTTCCGGAACCTGCCCTGCAGCACGCGGTGATGATCGAGGCGGTGGAGAACCACATGCCGGAGGTGATCGTGATCGACGAGATCGGCACGGAGGCAGAGGCCCTGGCCGCCCGCACCATCGCGGAGCGGGGGGTGCAGCTCATCGCCACCGCCCACGGGAACACCCTGGAGAACCTGCTCCAGAACCCCACCCTCTCGGACCTCATCGGCGGCATCCAGGCGGTCACCCTCTCGGACGAGGAGGCCCGGCGGCGGGGTACCCAGAAGACGGTGCTTGAGCGGAAAGCCCCGCCCACCTTCGACGTGGTGATCGAGATCCACGACAAGGACAAGCTGGCCGTCCACCACGACGTGGCGGAGGTGGTGGACCGCATGCTGCGCGGCATCCCGCCCCGGCCCGAGCTCCGGGTGCGGGCGGACAGCGGGGAGGTGGAGATCCGGGCCACGGAGCCGGAGGAGCCCACCCGGTCCTTCGTGGTGCCGTCCCCCGAGGCGAAGCCCGGAGCGAAGAAGGTCCTGCGCATCTATCCCTACGCGGTGAGCCGCAACCGCCTGGAGCGGGCCATCCGGGAGCTCCGGGTACCCGCCTACGTGGTGGACCGGCTGGAGGACGCGGACGTGGTGGTGACCCTGAAGTCCCAGGAGAAGCGGCAGCCTAAGAAGCTGCGGGATGCCCAGGAGCGGGGCGTGCCGCTGTACGTGGTGAAGAGCAACACCGTGACGCAGCTCGTGAACTTCCTGCGCTCCCTGTTCGAGGGAGGAGAGGAGATGAGCGCGGAGGAGGCGGCGCTGCGGGAAGTGGAGGACGCCATCCAAGAGGTCCTGCGGCGGGCGCAGCCCGTGGAACTCTCCCCGCAGAACGCGTACGTGCGCCGGCTGCAGCACGAGCTCGTGCAGCGCTACGGGCTCGTTTCGGAAAGCAAGGGGGAGGAACCGTTCCGCCGGGTGGTGATCTACCCACGGTAACGGAGCCCGCCGGACGACGGACCCCGCAGGGGGTGTTCATCGCCCTGGACGGCCCGGAGGGGGCGGGGAAGACCACCCAGGTGCTGCACCTGGCCGAGCGCCTTCGTTCCCTGGGGGTGGAGGTGGTGACCACCCGGGAGCCCGGGGGGACCCCGCTCGGGGAAGCCATCCGGGGGCTCCTGCTCGATCCCACCTCCCGCGGGATCTGTCCCCGGGCGGAGATGCTCCTGTTCGCCGCGGCCCGGGCCCAGTTCACGGAGGAGGTGGTGCGACCGGCTCTGGAGGCGGGCCGGGTGGTGCTCTCGGATCGGTCCGTCTACGCCTCCCTGGCCTACCAGGGGTATGCCCGGGGGCTGGGGGTCGAGGTGGTGCGGCACGTGAACGAGGTGGCGACGGGAGGGCTGTATCCAGACCTCGCCCTGATCCTGGACGTCCCCCCGGAGGTGGGGCTGGAACGGGTGAGCCGGGCCCGGGGGGCGGGAGGGCTGGATCGGGTGGAGGGCGAGGATGCCGCGTTCCACCAGCGGGTCCGGGAAGGGTTTCTCCGCCTGAGCCGCGAAGATCCGCGCGTGCGGGTGATTCCAGCGACGGGGGACCTGGAGGAAGTGGCGGCCCGGATCTGGAGGGAGGTGGAGCCGGTGTTGCGGGCACGGGGTCTACCGGTCGGGATGGCCGGAGAGGGGGGAGGGGATCGTGGCTAGCGGCACGCAGCTGGTGCTGGCCATCGTGCAGGAGAAGGACGCCCCCAGGCTCATCGAGCAGCTCACCGCCTCCGGCTTCCAGGCCACCATGCTGGCGAGCACCGGGGGATTCCTGCGGGCGGGGAACGCCACCGTGCTCGTGGGCACGGAGGCGGAGCGGGTGGAACGGGTGCTGGAGATCGTGCGGACCACCTGCCGGACCCGGGAGCAGCTGTTGACGCCGGTCCCGCCCGTGATGGAACCCGTGGAGGTGTATGCCGCGTATCCCGTGCGGGTGCGGGTGGGTGGAGGCATCGTGTTCGTGCTGGACGTGGTGCGGATGGAGCGGGTGTAGTGCGGTTCGCGGACGTCCTGGACCAGTACCATGCCATCGGGCTGCTGCGCAGCGCCCTCCGCACGGGGCGGGTCCACCACGCTTACCTCTTCACGGGACCCTCGGGCACGGGTCGGCGGGAGACCGCCTGGGCCTTCGCCCAGGCCCTCCAGTGCCAGCGCTACGCGGAGGACGCCTGCGGGAATTGTCTACCCTGCCAGAAATCGGAGCGGCGGGTGCATCCGGACATCCGGTGGATCGAACCGCCGGAGGGCCGTCAGGGGATCGGCATCGACCAGATCCGGGAGATGCGGCAGGAGGCCGCCTACGGTCCGTACGAGGGGAAATACAGGGTATACATCGTGGCCCCCGCGGAGCGGCTCCTTCCCGAAGCGCAGAACGCCCTCCTGAAGCTCCTGGAAGAGCCTCCGCCCCGTATCGTGATCCTCTTGGTGGCGGAGTCCCCGAACGCGCTGCTGCCTACCGTGGTCTCCCGCACCCAGCTTGTGCGGTTCAATCTGGTCCCCGCGGCGGACATCGAGCGGGCCCTGCGGGTCCAGTTCGAGGTGCCTCCCGCCCGGGCCCGGGTACTCGCGGCCCTCTGTGCGGGGCGGGCGGCCCTGGCGGCCCGGTGGGCCCGGGATCCGGACGCCCTCGCGGACCGGGACCGGGTGGTGGACTGGCTCGGGCGCGTCGAGCAGGAGGGCCTCCTGGCAGCCCTGGAGGCCGCGGAATCCCTGGCCCAGGACCGGGAGCGCCTCGGGGAGCTGCTGGACATCGCCCTCCTGTGGTATCGGGACGTGCTGGTGGAGCAGCACGCGGGGGACGAGCGCCTGCTGGTCAACCTCGATCGCCGGGAGGAGATCCGCAGGCTCGCGGCCCGTCTCCCTCCAGAAGCTGTCCGCCGCCGGCTGGAGGCCATCGAGCGGGCGAAGGCGGATCTCCGCCGCAACGTGCAACCGCGCCTGGCGCTGGAGGCCATGTTCCTGCAGTTCCAGCTCCACCCCACCCCCACGGCACCTCCCGTCTAGCGGGAGGCGAGGAGGAACCACCAGAAGAGCAAAACCATAAGCACCGCCCCCGCGGCCACCCACGCCCACAGGGACCTGGGGCGGGGGCGAAGTGGCTGTTCCACGCAGGGCCGGCACAGGTTTCCGGACGCGGTTCGGACCACGCACCCCGGGCAGATGGCCCGCCCACACCGGGTGCAGTAGTAGAGGGCGGGCCGATCCGGGTGATAGGCGCACCGGATCTCGCTCACCATCCCCCCTCGGCCCGGAGGGACTTCAGCACCTCCAGGTTGCGGCGATCCGGCCCCTGCTTGCCGAATCCCGGCGTCTCGATGATCCCGCACAGCGAAGCAAGCCTCGGGTGGCTCACGAGTGTCCGGAAACCCACAAGCCCAATGCGGCCCGCGCCGATGTTCTCATGGCGGTCCCGCCGGCTCCCGCGGGGAGCCTGGGTGTCGTTGAGGTGCAGGAGCCGCAAACGCGCCAGGCCCACCTGCTCCTGGAAGGCCTCCAGCATGGCCTCCACCCCGTCCGGGGTCTGAAGATCCCACCCCGCGGCATAGAGGTGCGCGGTGTCCAGGCAGATCCCGACCCGCTCATCCCCGTCCAGGGCGTCCACAAGCGCCGCGAGCTCTCCGAACGTCCCCCCCAGGGTGCGGCCCGCGCTGCCCTCCAGGAGCACCAAGGCCCGGTCCGTGGCCGCTAGCCCCCTCCGCACCGCCCGGGCCACCCGGCGGACCGCCTCCGCGAATCCGCAGTCTCTCGCGCTTCCGATGTGGGTCACCACCCCCAACCCCTCCAGGACCTCCATCACCTCCAGGGCGTGCCCGAGCGCCCGCACGGACCGCTCGTACACCTCTCCGGAAGCCGCCAGGTTCAGGAGATACGGGGTGTGGGCCACGAGGGGATCGAGGCCACTACGGGCTCGTTCCCTGCGGAATTCCGCCAGGTCCTCCGGAGGGTACCGAACCGCCCGCCAGCTCCGGGGGTTTCCCACGAAGATCTGGAGGCACTCGCACCCGATGGCCAAGGCCCGGGCAATGGCGCTGGAGAGGCGGCCCCGGATGGAGACGTGGGCCCCGAACCGCACGGATCTACTGTACCAGACCTGGACTACCATGGGAGGAGAACCGACCAGGAGGCTCCGGATGGCTCAGCTCGGGTTCAACACACTCGCGGTGCATGCGGGAAGCCCTCCGGATCCCTTCGGGGCCCTCGTCCCGCCCCTCTACCAGACCAGTACCTTTACCTTCGAGACCGTGGCCGATGGCGCCCGGCGCGCGAACGAGCGGATCCCCGCGGCCTTCTACACCCGATGGGGCAACCCGACCCTACGCGCGTGCGCGGACCGCCTCGCCGCCCTGGAGGGCGGGGAGGCGTGTCTGCTGGCCGCCTCGGGGATGGCAGCCACCAGCCAGGCGGTGCTGGCGGTGGTGCGGGGCGGCGATCACCTCGTGGCCCCCGTCTCCCTCTACTCCGGCACTTTCGAGCTCTTTGCCCAAGTCCTTCCGCGCTACGGGGTCGAGGTCACCTTCGTGGACCCGGAGGATCCGGAGAACTACGCCCGCGCCGTCCGGCCGAACACGAAGCTCGTGTACCTGGAAACGCCTGCCAACCCGGTGCTGCAGATCACGGACATCGCCGCCGTGGCCCGCATCGCTCGCCAGGCGGGCATCCTCTCCATGGCGGACAACACCTTTGCCACCCCATACAACACACGACCTCTCGCGCTCGGGGTGGACGTGGTGGTGCACAGCGCCACCAAGGCTTTGGGCGGGCACCACCACTTGGTCCTGGGCGCCGTGGTGGGCAAGCGGGACTTCATCGAACGGTGCTGGGAGCAGGTGCGGGTCTACGGCGGATGCGCAGATCCCTTCGCCGCGTGGCTGCTGCTGGTGGGCGTGCAGACCCTGGGCCTGCGGATGGAGCGGGTGAACCGGACCGCGCTCGAGATCGCCCGCTTCCTCGCGGGCCATCCCCGGGTGGAGCGGGTGTACTACCCGGGCCTTCCAGAGCATCCGAACCACGCGGTGGCGCGCAGGCAGATGCACGGGTTTGGAGGCATGCTGGCGTTTGAGGTGCGGGGAGGACTGGAGGCCGGCGTCCGGCTGGTGGAGCGGCTGCGGGTCATCCAGCGGGCGGTGAGCCTCGGGGGCGTGCATTCCCTCGCCACCCACCCGGCCAGCACCACGCACGCACACATGCCGCGGGAGGAGCGGATCCGGGCCGGCATCCGCGACGGCCTCATCCGTCTCTCCGTGGGCATCGAGGATCTTGAAGATCTCCTCGCGGACCTGGAGCAGGCTCTGGAATGAGACTGGATCCCCGGCTCGCGGAGCGGCTGGCCCAGGCCCGCATCCTGGTGGACCCCGAACCCCTCGTCCGCGCGCATCTCCCCGACTGGGAGGCCAAGGCGGTACAGCGACGGGCGGACCGGTTCCACGCGCCCTTTCTCATCACCGTTCACCCGGATGGCGTCCGGGTGATCTGTCGGGAGACGGAGTGGGCGCAGGCGGGCCGGGGGCTGCACGCCATCCGGGTGGAGACCGGATGGCGGATGATCACCCTGGAGGTGGACCTGCACGGGGAGGCCACAGACCTCCTCCCCACGGTCGCGGGCCTCCTCCAACGGAGGGGAATCATCGCCCACCCGCTTCCCACCTTCCACCGGGACCGCCTCCTGGTGCACGAGTCCCAACTGGAGCAGGCCCTCCAGCTCCTGCGGGACCTCCAGGCCACGGCGTGAGCCCTCGGGCGGGGACCGGATGCCGGACGTGCAGCCTAGGATCGGGCAGGGAGGCGCGAGGCGAGCAACGCGCCGAAGGCAGCCAAAGCTGCAGCAACCCAGATCACCGCGGGGATGCTGGTGCGGTCCGCGAGGATCCCAAACGGCGTGGCGAACAGGGAAGCGAAGGAGGAGACGGCGACCTGCATCCCCCCTCCCAGGGCCCGCCGGCCCGGCAGGTACTGTTGGCCCAGCACCAGGGAGACGGGAAGGGTCCCCATGGAGCTGGCGCCCACCAGCATCATCATGGGGTACACGCCCCCGGGCGGCACGAGGGGGAGCAGGGCCACGAGTCCGGCCAGGGCCGCGATGGTGGCAGCCAGCACGGATTTGGGACCGAAGCGATCCGCGAGCCGGCCCAGGAGGGGAGAGGAGACGATGCCGCTGGCGAGCAGCAGGGAGAGGGCCAGGGAGGCCTCCGTCCGGCTCCGGCCCAGGGTGTCGATGAGGTAGCCCAGATAGAAGATCGTGACCGCCAGGTGGACGGCCCCCCGCAGGAGGCTCACCAGGAGGACGTTGAGGTACGCGGGCCAGTCGTCCCGGCCTTCCTCATCCGGGACCGAGGCGGACGCGGCGGGGGAGGCCGATGCGCGGGGCGTGACGAGCCCGAGGGAAATCGCCATGGGGAGCCCCACGAGCAACCACCACCGCATTCCCCCAAGACCCTGAAGATCCGTGAGAAGCGCCACCACCGCCGGGCCCAGAGCCCACCCCAGGTTGCCGCCGATGCTGAAGGTCGCCATGGCGGTGGCCCGCCGCTCCTCCCCGGACAGGTAGACGGTCCGCACCGCCTCCGGGTGGAACAGCGCACTCCCCAGCGCGATGAGGGCGAGGGCTACGGTCGCGCTGCGCGCGTCGTGGACAAAGCCCGCGCCTCCGAGGCCCAGGGCGGTGAGGGCCACCCCCGCCGCGGGCATCCACGGCTGGGGCCGCCAGTCCGCCCACAACCCTGCACCGATCTGCGCCACTCCTCCGCCCAGGGAGGAGGCCGTGACGAGGATCCCCGTGAGCGTGTAGGAGAGCGCGAGCTGCGTGCGGAAGTGCTGGACGAGGGCGGGGAGGGCGCCTGAGCCCGCGTCCACCGCCGCGTGCCCGACCACGAGGAGGAGCACAAACCACCCCAGACGCGGAGGGGTCCGGGGGACCGCGGCGGAATCGGTGACGGCCGGCCTCGTGGCGTTCACGGGACACCTCGGGAACGACTCCATCATAGCGCCCTTCACACCTTCTTGACCTCCTGGGTGTACTTCGCGGGGAGGTGGATCCCATGCGGTGGGGCATTTTGGCCCTCGCGCTGAGCCTGACCGCCACCGTGCCGGGGGCGGGGGCCCCGCAGGTCACGGTCTACGCCCGGAGGCTCGAGATCCCGTGGCAGCTGGCCTTCGCGCCGGACGGCCGGGCCTTCGTGACGGAACGGCCCGGCCGGATCCGGGTGATCCGCTCGGGTCGGCTGGAACCGGATCCCGTGGCCCAGCTGCCGGTGGCACACGTGGGAGAGGGAGGGCTGTTGGGACTTGCCCTCCACCCGGAGTTTCCCCGGCAGCCCTACGTCTACGTGTACTACACCTACGAGGCCGGGGGACTGCGCAACCGCGTGGAGCGCCTGCGGGAGGAGGGCGGTCGGCTCGTGCGGGATCGGGTGATCCTGGACGGCATTCCCGGTGCCTTCGTGCACGACGGCGGACGCCTGCATTTCGGGCCGGACGGCATGCTGTACGTGGGCACCGGAGACGCCCGCTCCCCCGCCCTCGCCCAGGACCGCACGAGCCTGGCGGGCAAGATCCTGCGGGTCTCGCCGGACGGGGGCGTCCCCCGCGACAACCCATTCCCCGGATCTCCCGTGTACTCCCTCGGCCACCGGAACGTCCAGGGGCTCGCGTGGCATCCCCGCACCCGCCAGCTCTACGCCACGGAACACGGGCCCACCGGGGACCGGGGCTTCGCCCACGACGAGGTGAACCTCATCCGGCCGGGCGGCAACTACGGGTGGCCGGAGGTCCTGTGCGGCACCCCCCACCCGCCCGGGTTCACCGATGCCCTGGCCTGCAGCGGGGACGAGACGTGGGCGCCCTCCGGGGCCACCTTCGTCTCGCGCGGCGCATGGCGGGAGGGGTTGCTCGTGGCCAACCTGCGCGGCGCGCACCTGCGGCTGTTCACCTTGAACGGGGAGGGCACCCGGGTGGTGCGGCAGGAACGGGTGCTGGGAGGATTTGGCCGCCTGCGGGACGTGGTGGAAGGTCCGGACGGGGCCCTGTACGTGCTCACGAGCAACCGGGATGGCCGGGGAAGCCCCACCCCCGAGGACGACCGGATCCTGCGGATCCTCCCCCCCTAGCGCGGTACCATGGAGGTGCGATGAGCGTGGCGGCCCGGAAGGAGGAGCTGCGTCGGCGTATCATCCGAGGGCGGGCCGCAGAGCCGGACAAGGAGGCCAAGAGCCGGGCCATCCTCGAGAGGGTGTTCCGACTCCCGCCGTTCCGGCAGGCCCGCACGGTGCTGTTCTACGTGGACGCGGGGAGCGAGGTCCGCACGCGCGCCTTCATCCCCAGGGCCATGGCCCTGGGGAAGCGGGTCGCGGTGCCGTACTGTGCCCGGGACGAGCAGGGACAGGACGCGCTCCGGCTGTTCCTGCTCCAGGACCTCCAGGAGCTGGAGCCGGGTGCCTTCGGCATCCTGGAACCGAAACCCGAGCTGCGCGGGTACCCTGAGCGGGCCCTGGCGGCGCAGGAGGTGGACATGGTCCTGGTGCCGGGCGTGGTGTTCGATCGTCGGGGCGGCCGCATCGGGCACGGATGGGGATACTACGACCGGCTGCTCCGAAGCGTGCGGCCTGACTGCTGGCTCGTGGGGCTCGCGTACGAGTGCCAGGTGGTGGAAGAGGTTCCCATGGAGCCCCGGGACGTCTTCGTGGACCTGGTGGTCACGGAACGCGCCGTCTACGTGGGCCGCGGGCGACCTTCGGGCACCAGAGGCGCCGGGTGGGTCCTCTAGCGGGATCGCCTCGGCGGGGGCCCGGGGTCAGGAAGCAGGAGCACCGCGATCTCTCCGGGCCGCACGAAGCCCAGTTCCTCCCGCGCGATGCGCTCCACGACCTTCGGGTCGTGGAGCCGATGGATCTCCTCCCGAAGCCGCCGGTTCTGTGCAAGGAGGCTTGCCCGGACGTGCTCCAGGGTACGGACCTCGCGGTCCAGCCAGTAGGCCCGGGAGGCGGATCGGGCGAGGGAGCCGGTCAGGAACGCCATCAGGGTCAGGAGCACCAGGAGCTTCCCGAAGCGGGGGAGGGGCGGGGTTCGATGGAGCGTGCGGCGCGGACGCATCTCCGTGATGGGGAACTTTTCGTGCACCTCCCCTGAAACTCCTGCTGCCCCCTCCGGGGATCCCGCAAAAGGGGCACTCATCGGGCAAAGGCGGTACGGCCGGCGTACTGCGCCCGGGACCCCAGTTCCTCCTCGATGCGCAGCAGCTGGTTGTACTTCGCCACGCGCTCCCCACGGCAGGGGGCTCCGGTCTTGATCTGTCCGCACCGCCACGCCACCGCGAGGTCCGCGATGGCCGTGTCCTCCGTCTCCCCGGACCGGTGGGAGAGGATGGCGCGGTAGCCGGCCCGGTGCGCGGCCTGCACCGTCTGCCGGGTTTCCGTGAGGGTGCCGATCTGGTTGGGCTTGATGAGGATGGCGTTCGCACACCGGGACTCCACGCCCCGGCGCAACCGCTCTGGATGCGTGACGAAGAGATCGTCGCCCACGAGCTGCACCCGCTTTCCCAGGGCCTCCGTGAGCGTCCGCCACCCTTCCCAGTCGTCCTCCGCGAGGGGGTCCTCCAGGGAGACCAGGGGGTATCGCTCCAGGAGATCCTCGTAGTACGCGATCATCTCCTCCGCGGACCGGGCCCGGCCCTCCAGGTGGTAGCGACCGTCCCGGTACAGCTCCGAGGCCGCCGCATCCAGCGCCAGGGCCACCTCCTCCCCGGGCCGGTAGCCCGCGGCTCCGATGGCCTCCACCAGGAGATCCAAGGCCTCCGCGGAGGTACGGAGCTCGGGGGCGAACCCTCCCTCATCGCCCACGCCCGTGGCAAACCCCCGGGCCCTCAGGAGCTGCCGCAGGTGGTGGTAGACCTCCGTCCCCACCCGCAGGGCGTCCCGGAAGCTCGGGGCACCCAGAGGAACCAGCAAGAACTCCTGCAGCTCCAAAGGGTTGTCCGCGTGGGCCCCGCCGTTGATGACGTTCAGGAGCGGCACGGGGAGCAGGGTGGCCTCCTCCCCGCCCAGGTACCGGAAGAGGGAGATTCCCCGGTGGGCCGCCTCCGCCTTGGCCACCGCCAGGGAGGCGGCTACGAGGGCATTCGCGCCCAGCCGGGACTTGTTCTCCGTCCCGTCCAGGACGCACAGGAGCCGATCCACGCCCGCCTGGTCCGCGGCGTCCTTGCCCACCAGGGCAGGGGCAAGAAGGTGACGCACGTTCTCCACCGCCCGCAGCACCCCCCGCCCCAGGTAGCGGTTGGGGTCGCGATCCCGCAGCTCCAGGGCCTCATGCGCCCCGGTGCTGGCCCCTGAGGGCGCCGCCGCCCGTCCCCGGGCGCCCCCTTCCACCACCACCTCCACCTCCACGGTGGGGTTGCCCCGGGAGTCCAGGATCTCCCGTGCCGTGAGCGCGATGATGCGTGCCATCCCCTCCTCCTACTCGCGGACGACTCCCAGGATCTCCACCAGCCTCACTGCTTCCGAGGGCGGCACCGGGCGGTCGGGGACTTCCCGTACCCGCACCACCACCCGTCGGGTCCCGAAGTCGATCTCGATGAGATCACCGGGGCGTACCGGGGAAGCCGGCTTGGCCACATGCCCGTTCAGGCGGACCCGGAAGTTCGCGCACAGGGCATGGGCCAGGGTCCGACGCCGGATGAGCCGGCTCTGCTGCAGGAACCGATCGAGGCGCACTTTCAACCCTCGCGCTGCTTCGCCTCCTGCCACAGCCCCACAAGCTCCGAGAGGGGGAGCTGCTCCACTCGCTGCCCCCGCTCCGCCGCGAGCCGCTCCATGGCCTCGAACCGCCGGATGAACTTCCCGCACGCATCCCGCAGCGCTCCTTCCGGGTCGGTGCCGGTGAAGACCGCCACCTTCACCGCGGTCATGAGCACGTCTCCCAGCTCCTCGTGGATGGCCTCCGGGCGGTGGTCCTCCACCGCCTCCCGCAGTTCCCCGACCTCCTCCTCCAGCTTCTCCAGGGCTTCCCGCACGTCCGGCCACTCCCATCCCGCCTCCCGCGCCCGTTTGTACACCTTCTGGGCCCAGAGGAGCGCGGGAAGGGCTGCGGAGACGCCGTCCAGAGCCGAGGTGCCCTCCTCTCCCCGCTCCGCCCGCTTGAGTACCTCCCACCGCTGCTTCACCTGTTCCGGGGTAACCACGCCCTCCACCACGCGCCCTTCTGCGTCCGGGAAGACGTGGGGATGGCGGCGGATCAGCTTGTCGTGGAGGTGCGCGACCACGTCGTGGATGGTGAAGGCACCGGACTCCGCGGCGATCTGGGCGTGGAAGATGACCTGGAGCAGCAGGTCCCCCAGCTCCTCCCGCAGGCGGTCTGCGTCTCCCCGCTCGATGGCGTCCAGAACCTCGTAGGCCTCCTCCAGGAGGTAGGGCCGAAGGGAGCGGTGCGTCTGCTGCCGGTCCCACGGACACCCCCCAGGTCCCCGCAGCGTCGCCATCACGCGCACCAGGTCCTCGAAGGTGGGCCGCGCCATCCCGCCGCCTCCTCTCCACTCCGTTTGATTGTACGCGAAACCCGCTACCGCGGGGGCGCCTCCGCGGGTTCCCGGCGCCGCAGGTGCGCGAGGCTGTCGAGCACCTCCCGGATCCACCGCAGGGCTTCCTCCGGTCCGCACCGCACGAGAAGTCCCTCCGGAACCGTCTGCACCCGGCGGCGGTACTCCAGCCGCAGCCAGGTCTTCTCCTGCTCCCCGAGCGGAATCCGGAAGCGCAGCAGGACACCGTCCGGTCGCTGCGTAATGGCCCCGATCCCCAACGCCCGCGCCCGCTCCCGCAGGACCGCGATCTCCACCAGATTCTGCACGGGCCCGGGAGGCGGGCCGTAGCGGTCCTGCAGCTCCTCCCGGAGTTCCGCGGCCTCCTCCCCGCTCCGCAGGGCCGCCAGGCGCCGGTAGACGCTCAGCCGCTGGGCCTCCTCCGGGATGTACTCGCCGGGGAGGTAAGCGGAGACCCGGAGATCCACCACGGGATCCGGAGCCTCCTCCACGAACTCCCCCCGCAGCCGGCGGATGGCTTCTTCCAGCAGGCGCGTATAGAGTTCAAAGCCGACGGCGGCCAGGTGCCCGTGCTGCTCGGGGCCCAGGAGGTTCCCGGCACCCCGGATCTCCAGGTCCCGCATGGCAAGCCGCAGGCCGCTGCTGAGCTCCGTGAACTCCCGCAGCGCCGCCAGGCGCTCCTGGGCCTCCGGGGTGAGCCGGGCGCCCCGGGGATAGAGGAAGTATGCGTAGGCCTGGCGGTCGGACCGGCCCACCCGGCCCCGCAGCTGGTACAGCTGCGCAAGCCCCAGTGTGTGGGCATCCTCCACCAGGAGGGTGTTCACGTTGGGCAGATCCAGCCCGATCTCGATGATGGTGGTGCACACGAGCACGTCGTACCTCCCGCCGAGGAAATCCAGCATCACCCGTTCGAGCCTCTGCTCCGGCATCTGCCCATGGGCCACCGCCACCCGGGCCTCCGGCACCAGGGCCTGGATGCGGCGGGCCGCGTGTTGGATGGTCTGCACCCGGTTGTGCACCACGTACACCTGTCCCCCTCGCTCCAGCTCCCGGCGGACAGCGGTCCGGACCAGTTCCTCGTCCCACTCCGCCACCACGGTGCGGATGGGAAGCCGCGCCTCCGGCGGGGTCTCCATCACGGAGAGGTCCCGCAACCCCACCAGGGCCATGTGGAGGGTGCGGGGGATGGGGGTGGCGGTGAGGGTGAGCACGTCCACGCTGGTCCGCAGCTGCTTGAGCCTCTCCTTGTGCACCACCCCGAATCGCTGCTCCTCGTCGATGATCACGAGCCCCAGGTCGTGGAACCGCACGTCCTTCTGCAGCAGCCGGTGGGTGCCGATCACCACATCCACCTCCCCGCTCGCCAGGGCCTCCAGGACCGCCTGGATTTCCCTCCGCGGCCGGAACCGGCTCAATAGCTCCACCCGGATGGGATAGGGCCGGAAGCGGCTGCTGAACACGTGGTAGTGCTGCTGGGCGAGCAGGGTGGTGGGCGCCAGCACCGCCACCTGCTTTCCGTCCATCACCGCCTTGAAGGCGGCCCGCACGGCCACCTCGGTCTTGCCGTAGCCCACGTCCCCCGCCACCAGACGATCCATGGGGCGGGGGGATTCCATATCCCGCTTCACGTCCTCGATGGCCTTCCGCTGGTCCGGGGTCTCCTCGTACTCGAAGGCGGCCTCCATCTCCCGCTGCCAGGGCCCATCGGGGGAGAAGGCGTGGCCCCGGATCGTCTCCCGCCGGGCATACAGTTCCAGGAGTTCCCGGGCGATCTGCTGGGTTGCCTCCCGGACCCGCCGCTTCTCCCGCTCCCATTCCCCGCTTCCCAGCCGGTGGATCTTCGGCTCGATCCCGTCCACCCCCACGTACCGCTGCACCAGGTCCACCTGGTCCGTGGGCACGTACAGCGCATCCCCTTCCGCGTACTCCAGGTGCAGGTAGTCGCGGGCAATGCCGTCCACGGTCTTGCGCACGATCCCCCGGAACCGGCCGATCCCGTGATGGACGTGCACCACAAGATCCCCCACCCGGAGGTCGGTCCAGGACCGCAGGAGTGCCCCCTCCTTCGCACGGCGGAACCGGCGGCGCCGGCGCCGCCAGCCCAGCACCTCCGCGTCCGTGATCACCACGAGACGCAGTTCCTCGATGCGAAACCCGTTCGAGAGAGAAGCGGGGACCACCACCACATGGCCCGGCTCCGGCACCCGAGCCGCATCCTCGACCACATGGGCCAGAAAGCCCTGGTCCGCGAGGATCTCCGAGAGACGGTAGGCCTGGGCGCTCGCCACCACCACCCGGTAGCCGGCCTGCTGCCACCGCCGCAGCTCCTGAGCCAACATCCCCACCTGTCCCGCGAGAGGATCCACGGTTCCGAACTCCAGCCTCACCCCGGGCCAGCCCTCCGGCGCCCCCCCAAACCCGCTGAGGGCAAGGGGCCGCAGCCGCCCCAAGCGCTGCAGGATCGCCTCCCACCCGAAGGCCCCATCCGCGGCCCGGCGTTCCAGCTCCGGCGGCTCGTCCAGGACCACGAGGGAGCCATCAGGCAGGAGATCCAGAAGGCACGCGTCCCCCGCGGGTTCCCGGGCGGGCGGGATCTCCGCGGAGGAGAGCCTCCGCTCGGACCGCTGGGTCTGGGGATCGAAGGCCCGGATGGATTCCACCACATCCCCGAACCACTCCACCCGGAGAGGCCGATCCGCATCAGGCGGGTAGACGTCCAGGATCCCGCCCCGCACCGCAAAGGTCCCGGGCCGCTCCACCAGTGCCACCCGTTCGTAGCCGCCGGCGGTGCAGAACTCCTCCACGGTCTCAAGGAGAATGCGCCCGCCTTCCCGGAGACCCAACAGGGAGCCGCGGAGGCGCTCCGGGGAGGGCACGGGGGCCGTAGCGGACCGGACGGGAACGAGGAACACGGCCGGCCGTCCCTCCGCGAGATCCCGGAGGGCCGGCAGCCGATCCCCCACGGCCTGAGGCCCCGTCCCCTCTGCCTCCAGGGGCGGAAGAGCCCGGAGGGACGGTTCGAGTTCCGGTGCGAAGGTCAGGAGGTCGTCCCCGAGGCGGTCCGCGTTCTCCCGGCTGGGCGCCAGGACCAGCACGGGCCTCCCGCCTTCGAGCACCTCCTCCCGGACCCACCCGGCGAGCACCAAGGCCTTCTGGGCCCCTACGGGCCCGGTGATCCAAACCTTCCCCATCTCCCGCAGGGCCCGGCGCGCGGCCGCGTGCGGGGACCAGGTGGAGATCAGCAAAGGGAGGACACGGAGTGGCATTCTTTTCCGCGTGTATCACTGTACCACGGCCGCGGGGCTCACTCCCCGGTGACCAGCACCGCGGAAGGTGTGGACTCCTGGCCCGTGGGACCCACGGCCAAGGCCACGAGGACGAGGCGGGCACCCCGAAAAAGGGGCGGGAACCGAAAGGCCTTCTCCCACTGCCCACCTGAATCCGCGAGGACCTCTCCCCCTCCGAGCCGGATGAGCACGGGGACGGCGCCGACCGTGGATTCGGAGAGGAGAGTCACCCGTACCCGATCCCCCGGTTCAGCCCGACCCCGGACCAGGAGGGGAGACCGAACCCGCTCCCCTCCCCGGGGTCGCTCCACCACGGGTGGGGCAGGAGGCCGGGCCGCGAGGATCACGCCCGCGGTCGCGGCCCGTACCACCCCTCCCCCCCGCCGCTTGAGGGTGACGCGAACCTGGCCGTTCCACAACCTGTCGCCTGGCTGAACCCTGTACGTCCCCACGTAGCGCCCGGACTCCAGCTCCCGCATGGGCACCTTCTCCCCCATCCCCTCGAGGGTGAAGGTCGCCTCACCCCCCGGCTCCCCGAGAACCCAGACGGTTAGAACCTCCCCTTCCCGGAGGGGGCGGGCGGGCTCGAAGGTCACCGCGCGGATGGCTCTGCCCCGGGTCTGAACCGAGAAGGACCACCGGTGCTCGACGGCGTTTTGTGCCCGATCCTCCACCCGCACCCGGACCTCCACCGGGCCCTCCGGAAGAGGGCGGAGGGGAGCGAACGCGAGGATCCCCGTTTCCGAGACGGCCTCCTGCACCACCTCTCCCGCCCGCAGAACCACGCGCACCTCCCGCACGCCGGATCCTGGGCCATCGTCCGCCACCACCAGGAGGTTCGGACGCTGGTTCGCCAGGAGGACCCCGCCCGGAGGGACGGCTACCACCAGCCGAGGAGGGATGGGGTCGAGCGTCACGGGAAGGGCAGATGGAACTACGGCGCTGGAAGCGGACCCAGAGGCGAGCCGGCCGAAAACCGGGGCCTCCGTGAGGTCGTCCTGGCGGCGCACGGTGTACGTGCCCACGTACTCCCCTGGGAGACGCTCCACCATGCTCAACCCCTGGGCCATATCCCCCAGGAAGAAGCGGGCCCGGACTCCCGGCGTCCCCCGGAGGACCACCGTGAGGACCTCTCCCGCCCGCAGGGGTCTGCGGGCGTCGTGGACGAGGGAGACCGCCACGGGGGCCGGACTCGCGGGATGCTCTCCGGGAGGCCGTCCGTACCCCCGGGGAGGAGACGGGGGGCGACTGGTGATAACCACCGTCCGGCTCGCCCCGTCCCACTCCACCACGGCTCCCAGAGCTTCGCTCACGAACCGGAGGGGCACCATGACCCGCCCCCGGATCACCGACACGGGAACGTCCAGGGGCGTGGGGCGGTCGTTTACCCACGCCACCGTACCTCCCACCACCAGCCGTACCGTCATGTCCCCCCGGCGGACGTGCACCGTCCGCGTGGCCTCCGCAAACCCCACCTCCGCCCCCAAGCGCTCGAAGATCTCCCGGAGAGGCACGAGCACACGGCCGGCCACCTCCACGGGAGGGACCTCCACGGCAAGGCGCTCCCCGTCCACCACCACCCGGATCTCGGAGGTCGGGGCCTGGGCCAGCAAAAGCACGGCAAGGGGGAGCAACGCCCACGCGCGGCGCATCCTCAGGGGTCCGCCAGGATCTCCTCCCATATCCGCTCCACCTGCTCGCGGGTCCGGTGCAAGGGTCCCTCGTTGTCCACCACCCACCGGGCCCGGCCGAGCTTCTCCTCCAGCGGTACCTGCGCCCGCAGCCGGGCCTCCGCTTCCTCCTCGCTCAGGCCGTCCCGGCTCATGAGGCGCCGCAGCTGGGTAGCGGGCGTGGCGTACACCACGATGGCGTCCAGCCGCTCGAACTCCGGCATGGGGACATCGAAGAGCAGGGGAAGGTCCACCACCACCACGGTCTGGGGCCGCAAGCCCGCCAATTCCCGCAGCCGCTCCCGGAGCCGGGCGAGGATCCTGGGGTGCAGGATGGCGTTGAGCCTCCGACGGGCCTCCGGATCCGAGAAGACGACGCCCGCGAGCTTCCGACGGTCGAGCCGGCCGTCCGGGGTGAGGAAGTCCCTCCCGAAGGCCTCCGCGATCTCGTCCAGGGCGGGTTGACCCGGCTCCACGACCTCCCGCGCCACCTGGTCTGCGTCCAGCACCTCCGCACCCAGGTTGCGCAACATGCGGGCCACCGTGCTCTTCCCGCTCGCCACCCCACCGGTGAGGGCCACCACCTTCACGGAGCGTCCTCGGGCTCCACGGACAGCTCGTAGTGCAGCAGGTGCTGGGCGGCCCCGTCGAAGTGGAAGCGGCCCCGAAACCGCCGGCCCGCCAGCAGGTGCGGGAGCCACAGCCGGTCGTCTGGCCACATCTCGTCGTACGGGAGCCGGTCGAGGGGAAACCACCGCAGTTCTCCCTCGTCCCCGGCCCGCATCTCCCCCACACAGGCGTCCGTCCAGTACACGTCCACGATCCAGTCCGGAAGCACGCCCCCGCCGAAGGTGAAGTGCAGCACACCCCGGTGCCGGAGGGAACCGACCCGGAGACCGGTCTCCTCGTAGGTCTCCCGCACCGCGGCCTCCCGGGGATCCTCTCCGGGCAACACCTTCCCGCCGGGCGCGTTCCACTTCCCCTCCCCCCACAGGCCTGCCGCCTTGCGGAGGAGGAGCACCTCCCCGTCCCGGACGATGTAGCACAGCACCGCGCGGATGGTCATACCGGCTCCAGGTCCCGCCAGTTCGGCCCGGCCCTGACCTCCACCTCCACGGGCACGTCCAGAGCCATGGCCCCTTGCATCGCCTCCCGCACGGCTCTGCCCAGCGCCTGTACCTCTTCCTGGGGGGCCTCGAAGACCAGCTCGTCGTGCACCTGAAGGATCATGTGGCTACGGGGGAAGTGGGGCAGGACCTCCCGGTGGATCCGGATCATGGCCAGCTTGATGAGGTCCGCCTGGGAGCCCTGGATGGGGGTGTTGAGCGCGGCCCGCTCCGCGGCTTCCCGCACGGAGCGGTTGCGGCTATTCAGATCCGGCAGGTACCGGCGGCGGCCGAGGAGAGTGGTCACGTACCCCCTCCGGCGGGCTTCCGCCACCGTGCGCTCCAGGTAAACCCGGACGCCCGGGAAGGTCTCGAAGTAGCGCTGGATGTACCGCTCCGCCTCCGCGGGGCTGCACCCGATCCGCTGCGCGAGGCCATAGGGGCTGATCCCGTACACGATGCCGTAGTTGATCACCTTGGCCACCCGGCGGTGCTCCGGCGTGAGCTGGTCGGGCGGTAGGCCGAAGACCTCGCTTCCGACCTCCGCGTGGATGTCCCGGCCCGCCCGGAACACCCCCTGCAGGGCCGCATCGCCTGAGACGTGCGCGAGGATGCGCAGCTCGATCTGGTTGTAGTCCGCGGAGAGCAGGGCTCTCCCCGGCTCCGCGATGAAGGCCCTGCGGATCTTCCGTCCCTCCTCCGTCCGGACGGGGATGTTCTGGAGGTTGGGGTCCTGGGAGCTGAGCCGACCCGTGGCCGTCCCCGTCTGGTTGAAGGTGGTGTGCACCCGGCCCGTGTGCGGGTTCACCAGCCTCGGGAGCACCTCCACGTACGTGGACAGGAGCTTGGAGAGCTCCCGGTGCTCCAGGATCTTCGCCACCACCTCGTGGTGGGCCGCCAGGGCCTCCAGGACCTCCGCGTCCGTGGAGTACCCGGTCTTCGTGCGTTTGAGGCGGGGCAGTCCCAGCTTCTCGAAGAGCACGAACCCGAGCTGCTTGGGCGAACTCAGGTTGAACTCCATACCCGCCAGGGCGTAGATCTCCTCCGCCAGGGCCCGCAACCGGGCCCGCAGCTCCCGGCCCAGTTCCTGGAGGTAGGGCACGTCCACCGCCACCCCCACCAGCTCCATCTCCGCCAGGACCTCCACCAGGGGCATCTCGATCTCCCAGTAGACCCGTTCCACCTCCCGCTCCCGCATGGCCTGCAGCAGGAGCGGCGGGAGACGCCGGAGCACGTCTGCCTCCTCGCACACCCGCCGCCACCGCTCCCCCAGCGGCAATCCCTGCGCTCCGTCTTCCGAAAGCCGCCACCGGATCTGCTCCCACGCCACGGTGCGGAGATCGTGCGCCCGCCGCCCGGGGTTGAGAAGGTAGGACGCGAGTCCCACATCGAAGGCAAAGCCCTGAGGCCGTAGCCCCATGCGCCTCAGGCGCACGAGGTCTGCCTTCACATCCGCGCTGATCTTGCGGACCCCTCCCTCCAGCACCGCGGCAACCCCCGGAGGGACGGGCCCCCTCACGGGCACGTACGTGGCTTCCCCGGGCCGCGCGCAGAGGGCCACCCCGGTCACGGCACCCTCCATGGGCTTCCCTTCCGGATCCAGGGCCACCGCCACCCACTCCGCGGGCCGTGGAGTCCAGTCCGGAGCCTGCGCGTAGCGGCCCGCCTCGTGGTGCACCGGGGCAAGTCCCAGACGGTCCAAGAGGCTCTTGAACTCCAGTTCCGCGAACACCTCGGCCACCTCCCGCGGGTCGTATGGCCGCACCCGCAGGTCCTCCCAGTCCACCCGCAGGGGGACATCGCGCACGAGGAGCGCAAGCCGCTTGCTGTGCAGGACTTGCTCCCTGGCCTGCCTCAGGCGCTCCCGGAGGTTGGGGGGGACCTCCTCGAGCCGTTCCAGGAGCTCCTCGACGCTTCCGAACCGCTGCACCAACCGTGCCGCGGTCACCTCTCCCACCCCGGGGACGCCGGGCAGATTGTCCGAGGGGTCCCCGCACAGGGCCTTGAGGTCCGCCAGCCGCGCGGGCTGCACCCCGAAGCGTTCCCGCACCCGGGCTCCGTCGTAGACCGTGGTCTCCGTGAGGCCGCGGCTTGTGACCATCACCTTCGTCCGCTCCGTGACCACCTGCAGGAGATCCAGGTCCCCCGTAACCACCAGGACCTCGAACCCCGCGGCCTCCGCGTGGTGCGCCAGGGTGGCGATCACGTCGTCTGCCTCGTAACCCTCCACCTCGAACACGGGCACGCGAAAGGCCTGGCACACCCGTCGGACGAGGTGGATCTGCGGCCGCAGATCATCTGGCATCTGGGGCCGGGTGGCCTTGTAGGGCCGGTAGGTCGCGTGCCGGAAAGTGGGAGCGGGACGGTCGAAGGCCGCGGCGAGGTGGGTGGGGCGCTCTTCCTCCAGGACCTTGAGGAGCATGGTGGTGAAGCCGTACACGGCGTTGGTGGGGCGGCCGTCACGGGTGGTGAGGTACGGGAGGGCATAGAAGGCCCGGTACACGAGGCCGCTGGCGTCCAGCACCACCAGCTTCAACCCTCACTCCTCCCACACGGTCCCCGGACCCAGAAGCCGCTCCAGCTCCTCCAGGAACGCCCCGTCCCCGGGCACACCCTGCCGGAGACGGTGGATGCTCTCACCCTGCGCGGTGAGGACGTGCGCGTAGGCCGGCCGCGGACCTGGCCGTGCCGCCAGGAACTCCACCAGCTGCAGCATCTCTTCCGCGCTGGCAATCCGGACGTGCAGGGCCCGGGGGCCATCGGGCCGGCCGTTGGTCTCCGGATCCCCCTCCACGGGCAGCACCTCCTCCGCCAGCACCCGGGGCCGTCCCTCCTGGGCCTCCACCCGGCCCCGAACCACCACCACCGCCTCCGGCCGCAGCAGTTCCCGGCACCGCTCGTAGGTCTTGGGCCACACCACCACCTCCGCGGAGCCCGTGAGGTCCTCCAGGATCGCCTGGGCCCAGCGGCTGCCGGTGGCCCGCGAGACCTTCTCCCGCACGCCCGTGAGCATCCCCCCACACACCACGGCCTCCCCGTCCGCCAGGCTCCCCAGCTCCGCGATGCGGTGGCGCACGTGGCGGTCCAGCCGGCTCTGCCAGCTGCGAAGGGGATGGTCCGTGAGATACAGCCCTAAGGTCTCCCGCTCCATGCTCAGCAGCTGCTGCCGGTCCAGGGGCGCCACCTCCGGAAGCGGCGGGGCCTCCTCCTCGAAGGCGAACAGCCCCGTCTGGCTGGCCTTCGCCCGCTGCCGACGGCTGCCGTATTCCAGGGCACCGTCGAGGGCGGCCAGCAGCCGGGCCCGGTCCCCCAGGGAGTCCAGGGCCCCTGCCTTGATCAGGCTCTCGACCACCCGGCGGGTCACCACCCGCCCGTCCACGCGGGCACAGAAATCGAAGAGGGATCGGAAAGGGCCTGAAGCGCGTACCTGGACGATGTGCTCCGTGGCAGCACTGCCCACGTTCTTGATGGAGCCGAGACCGAACCGGATGGTGCGGTCGTCCACCACGGTGAAGTCCACATCGCTCTGGTTGATGTCCGGCGGCAGAACCTCCATTCCCATGCGCCGGCACTCCTCCACGTCCAGGGCGATCCGCTCCAGGTTGCCGCTGTCCGCGCTGAGGACCGCGGTCATGTACTCCGCGGGGTAGTTGGCCTTGAGGTAGGCGGTGTAGTAGGCGATGAGGCCGTAGCAGGCCGCGTGGGCCCGATTGAACCCGTAGCGGGCAAAGGGCTCGAACTGCTCGAACACCTTGTCCACGATCTCCTTGGGGATCCCCCGCGCCCGGGCGCCCCGCTCGAACTTCTCCCGCTGGGCCAGCAGCTTATCCTTGATCTTCTTGCGGATGGCGTAGCACAGCACGTCCGCCTCCGCGAGGGTGTAGCCCGCCATGGCCTGGGCCACCGTCATCACGTCCTCCTGGTACACCAGGACCCCGTAGGTCTCCCGGAGCACAGGTTCCAGGACGGGGTGAAGGTAAGTGACGGGCTCCCGGCCGTGCTTGCGACGGATGTAGACGGGGATGTTGGCCATGGGGCCCGGACGGAACAGGGCCACCATGGCCATGATGTCCTGGATGCTGCTCGGCCGCAGTTCCTGCAGGTAGCGGCGCATCCCCGCGGACTCCAGCTGGAACACCCCCACCGTCTCCCCCCGGCTCAGGAGTTCGTACGTCTTCGGGTCATCGAGGGGGATCTGCCGGAGATCCAACCGCACGCCCCGCCGCCGCTCGATGATCCGCAGGGCCGTGTCCAGGATGGTGAGGTTGGTGAGGCCCAGGAAGTCGAACTTCACGAGCCCGATCTCCGCCACGCTCGTCATGTCGTACTGGGTCATGATGGCGCCGTCCTTGCCCCGGGTGAGGGGAACGTGGTCCGTGAGGGGGTCGCGGGAGATGATGACGCCGGCCGCGTGCGTGCTGGCGTTCCGGGCCACCCCCTCCAGCTTCCTCGCCAGCTCCAGCAATCGCGCCACCCGCCCGTCTTCCTGCCCGAGCCGGCGCAGCTCCGGGTCCTGCTCCAGGGCCTGCTCCAGGGTGAGGTGGGGGGGAACGCGCTTGGCGATGCGGTCCACCTCCCCGTAGCTCATGCCCAGCACCCGCCCCACGTCCCGCACCGCCTGCCGCGCCTTCATGGTGCCGAAGGTGATGATGTGGGCCACCCGGTCCGCCCCGTACTTCTCCATCACGTACCGGATGACCTCATCCCGGCGGGTGTCCATGAAGTCCACATCGATGTCCGGAAGGGTGTACCGCTCCAGGTTCAGGAAGCGGTCGAAGGGGAGCTTGTACGCGATCGGGTCCACGTCCGTGACCCCGCACGCGTACAGCACCAAGGATCCCGCCGCGGACCCCCGCACGGTGGTGAGGATGCCGTTGCGACGGGCGAAGTTCACGAAGTCCTGCACGATGAGGAAGTAGGGAGCATACCCCATCTGTTCGATGACGCCCAGCTCGTACTCCAGCCGTTCCCGGATCTCCGGGGTGATCTGGGGGTACAGGCGGCGGAGCCCTTCCTCGCACAGGTGCCGGAGGTACGACTGAGGGGTGAAGCCCTCCGGGACGGGGAAGTCCGGGAGCTTGGGCACGTTCAGCTCGATCTCCACGGAGCACCGCTCTGCGATCTCCAGGGTGGTCCGGAGGGCCTCCGGGAGATCCGGGAAGGCCTGGCGCATCTCCTCCGGGCTCTTCAGGTAGAAGGCGGGGACGTCCCCCATCCGGGGACGGTCGGCGTCCTGCAGGGTCTTGTTCATCTGGATGCACATGAGGACATCCTGGGCCTCCGCGTCCTCCGGCATCACGTAGTGCACGTCGTTGGTGGCCACGAGCCGAAGCCCTAGCTCTCGCGCGATGCGCACGAGATCCGGCAGGATGCGCCGTTGCTCCGGCAGCCCCTGGTTCTGCACCTCGATGTAGAAGTTCTCGGGCCCGAAGAGGTCCCGGTAGGTGGCCGCGAGTTCCAGCGCACCCCGGTAGTCCCCCTGCAGCAGCTTTTGGGGGATCTCCGCCTGCAGGCACCCCGATAGCCCGATGAGGCCCTTGCGGTACCGGCCCAAGAGC
Organism: Armatimonadota bacterium; assembly: GCA_031460175.1. NCBI lineage: Bacteria > Bacillati > Candidatus Sysuimicrobiota > Candidatus Sysuimicrobiia > Candidatus Sysuimicrobiales > Candidatus Sysuimicrobiaceae > Candidatus Sysuimicrobium > Candidatus Sysuimicrobium tengchongense. The sequence continues at coordinate 77,735 of JAVKGW010000008.1, forward strand.
TCCCGGTCAATCCGGGGACGGTAGTAAAAGCCCTCCAGGTGTGCCCGGGTCACGAGCTGGATCAGGTTGCGGTACCCCTCGTTGTCCTCCGCGAGGAGGGTGAGGTGGAAGCTACTGGCGTCCAGCTTGGGATCCCGGTCCGTGTGCCGCCGGGCCGCCACGTAGGCCTCTACCCCCAGGATGGGCTTGATCCCCAGCTCCCTCGCGGTCCTGTAGAACTCGATGGCGCCGTACAGGGCCCCGTGATCCGTGAGGGCCATGGCCGGCATTCCCAGCTCCGCGCCCCGGCGCAACAGGGGCTCGATCCGGCTGTATCCGTCCAGGAGGGAGTACTCGCTGTGGACGTGGAGGTGGACGAACGCCGACATCTTGAGCCCTCCTGCCGAGTGCTCACCCAGATATTGTACCGAACAGTTCAGGCATCTGATCCTTCCTCCGGCAGAGGCCGATCCACCTCCTCCACCGCCCGGGCGATCCCCTCCAGGGCCTCGGAGAGCTGGTCGTCCCGGATCACGAGGGGCACGAGGATTCGGACCACGTTGCCGTGGATCCCGGCCCGCAGCAGGAGCACCCCCCGCTCCCGGGCCCGGGCGATCACCCGGGTCACCAGGTGCGGGGCTGGTTCCTTTGTGCGGGGGTCCTCGACGAACTCCATGGCCACCATCGCCCCAAGCCCCCGGACGTCCCCGACGTGGGGGCAGCGTTCCTGGAGATCCCGGAAGGCCGCAAGCAGCCGTTCGCCGATGCGGACCGCCCGCTCCACGAGCCGCTCCTCCTCCAAGATGTCCAACACCGCGAGGGCTGCGGCACAGCTCAGGGGGTTTCCTCCGTACGTGCCCCCGATCCCGCCTTCGGGCACCCAATCCAGGATCTCGGCCCGCCCGATCACCCCGGAGAGCGGCAACCCCGCGGCGATGGACTTGCCCACCACCAGGAGATCTGGTTCCAGCCCGAAGTGCTCCACCGCCCACATCCGGCCCGTCCGCCCGAACCCCGTCTGGACCTCGTCCGCGATGAGCAGGATGCCATGGGCGCGGCAGATCTCCGCCAGCCGGGGCAGAAATCCCGGAGGCGGGACCACGAACCCGCCCTCGCCCAGCACGGGCTCCACCACCACCGCGGCCACCCGATCGGGCTGCACGTGGAGCGTGAAGGCCTCCCGGAGACGCTCCAGACAGTACGCCACGGTCTGGTCCGGGTCCGGGAAGGGACTGCGGTAGGGGTACGGGTAGGGGATCCGGTATACCTCGGGCACGAAGGGGCCGAAGTTGCGCTTGTAGGGGTCCACCTTGCTGGTGAGGGTGAGGGCCATGTACGTGCGGCCGTGGAAGGCGCCCTCGAAGGCGATGAGGGCGGGCCGGCCCGTGTAGGCCCGGGCCAACTTCACCGCGTTCTCCACCGCCTCGGCACCGGAGTTGAAGAGCACGGCCTTCTTCGGGGCGTTGCCCGGCGCGAGGCGTGCGAGTCGCTCGCACAGGGCCACGTAGACCTCGTAAGGCACCACCGCGTAGTCCGTGTGGGTGAACCGGTCCAGCTGCTCCTGGACGGCCCGCACCACCCGGGGGTGGGCGTGGCCCACCGCCAGACACCCCACTCCACCCGTGAGGTCCAGGAATCGGTTCCCGTCCACGTCGTACACCACGGCCCCTTCCGCCCGGGCCACCACCACGGGGTGATGCCAGGCCATGGCCCGAGGGACGACGCGGCGGGCCCGGTCCAGGATCGCCGCGCTGTGGGGACCAGGAAGGGGGTTCCGGGCCGAGACGGAGGGCATGGGGTCCTCCGCGGACGCTCAGGCGGGCAGGCGTTCGAGCTCCTCCCGGAGGAGGCGGTTCACGAGGGCAGGGTTTGCCCGGCCACCCGTCCGCTTCATGACCTGCCCCACCAGGAACCCGATGGCCCGTTCCTTGCCCTTCCGGAAGTCCTGGACGGGCTCCGGATGCTCCGCGAGCACGGCCCGCACCACCTCCCGCAGGGCTTCCTCATCGCTGATCTGCAACAGCCCTCGCTCCCGCACCACCTCGGAGGGACGTTTCCCGGTCCCGAGCACCTCGGGGAGGATGTCCTTGGCGATGCGGCCGGAGATCACGCCCTCCTCGATGAGCCGGACGAGCTCCGCGAGATGCAGGGGGGTGATGGGGAGATCCTCCAGCTCCAGGTTGCGCTCGTTGAGGTAACCGGCCACATCTCCCACGAGCCAGTTGGCGATCGCCCGGGGACTCGGGTACAGCCGCACCGCCTCCTCGAAGAAATCCGCCTGGAACCGCGTGGAGACCAGGAGCTCCGCCTCGTACCGGCCGAACCCGTACACCCGCATGAGCCGATCGCGGCGGGCATCCGGAAGTTCCGGGAGCCCCGCGCGCACCCGCTCGATCCAGGCGGGCGTGATCTCCAGGGGGACCAGGTCCGGCTCCGGAAAGTACCGGTAGTCCTCCGCCTCCTCCTTGGTGCGGGAGGCAAAGGTGACCCCGCTCCGTTCGTCCCAGTGCCGGGTCTCCTGGACCACCGCCTCTCCCCGCTGCAACAGAGCCCGCTGCCGCCCGATCTCGTACTGCAATGCCCGCTCCACCGCCCGGATGGAGTTCATGTTCTTCACCTCCGTCCGGGTTCCGAGGGGCTCCCCGGGCCGACGGAGGGAGACGTTGGCGTCGCACCGCAGGGTCCCTTCCTCCATACGCCCGGAGCTCACCTCCGCGTACTGGAGGATCTGCCGGAGCTTGAGCAGAAACGCCCGGGCCTCCTGCGGGGATCGGAGGTCCGGATAGGTGACGATCTCCATGAGGGGGACACCGGAGCGGTTGTAGTCCACCAGGCTGTAGTCCTCCCCTTCCGGGTGCACGAGCCGGCCCGTGTCCTCCTCCAGGTGCACCCGCCGGATCCCTACCCGCCGGAGCGTCCCTTCCACCTCGATCTCCAGGTACCCGTCCGTGGCCAGGGGTGGGTGGTCCAGGTACTGGTACTGGGAAATCTGGTAGTTCTTGGGGAGGTCCGGATAGTAGTAGTTCTTGCGGTGGAACTGGGATCTGGGGTGGACGGTGCAGTGGAGGGCCAGGGCCGTGCGCAGCCCGAGCTCCACCGCCTTCCGGTTGATCACCGGGAGGGCGCCGGGAAGGCCGAGGCAGGTGGGGCACGTCTGCGTGTTGGGTGGGGCTCCGAACCGAGTGCTGCACCCGCAGAACATCTTGGACTCCGTCCACAGCTGCACGTGGATCTCGAGCCCGATGACCACCTCGTACTCCGTCATCGTGCCTCCTCCACCAAGGGCGGAGCCTTCCGGGATCCTCCCGTGATCTGCTCGTAGGTGTACGCGGCCCGCAGCACGGTGCCTTCGTCGAAGGGGCGGCCGATGAGCTGCATCCCCAGGGGCAGCCCCTCCCAGAACCCGCACGGGACCGAGATGGCCGGCAGCCCCGCCAGGTTCACGGGAAGGGTGTAGATGTCCACCAGGTACATCTGGAGGGGATCCTCCAGCCGCTCGCCCAGGCGGAATCCGGGCGTGGGGCAGACGGGCGTGGCCAGCAGGTCTACCCGCTCAAAGCACCGCTCGAAGTCCTGCCGGACCAGGGTCCGCACCTGCTGGGCCTTGCGGTAGAAGCCCTCGTAGTATCCCGCGGAGAGCGCGAAGGTGCCCAGCATGATCCGGCGCTTCGCCTCCGGCCCGAAGCCCTCGGCCCGGGTTCGGGCGTAGAGGGTGTAGAGGTCCCCGGCGCGGGGGGAGCGGTAACCGTAGGCCACGCCGTCGTAGCGGGCCAGATTGCTGCTCACCTCCGCGCACGCGATGAGGTAGTAGGCGGGGAGGGCGTACTCCAGGGTCGGAAGCCGCACCTCCTCCACCTCCGCGCCCGCCCGTTCCAGCACCTGCACCGCTCCCAGCACCGCCTCCCGGACCGCGGGGTGCAGTCCCTCCCCGAAGGCCTCCCGGGGGAGTCCGATCCGCAGTCCCCGCACCTCGGGTCGGAGGAAGGACGCGTAATCCGGGACCGGGACCTCCACGGAGGTGCTGTCCAGGGGATCCTTGCCCGCGATGGCCTGGAGGAGCAGGGCGCAGTCCTGCACGTCCCGGGCGATGGGTCCGATCTGGTCCAGGGAGCTGGCGTACGCCACGAGCCCGTAGCGGGACACGCGGCCGTAGGTGGGCTTCAGCCCCACGACCCCGCACAGGGCCGCGGGGAGTCGGATGGAGCCGCCTGTGTCCGACCCGAGAGCCCCCAGGGCGCTGCGGGCGGCCACCGCGGCCGCAGACCCCCCGCTGGAGCCTCCGGGCACGTATTCCGGGTTCCAGGGGTTACGGGTCGCGAAGAAGGCGGAGTGCTCCGTGCTGCTCCCCATGGCGAACTCGTCCAGGTTGGTCTTGCCGAGCACCACGGCCCCCGCCTCCACGAGGCGCCGAACCGCGGTGGCATCGTAGGGCGGGACGAAGTTCTCCAGGATCCGGCTCCCACACGTGGTGCGCACCCCGCGGGTGCAGAGGTTATCCTTGAGGGCCACGGGGAATCCCACAAGCGGCGGCAGATCCTCGCCCCGTCGGATCCGCGCGTCCCACCTCCGGGCCTGGGCTCGGGCGAGATCCGCGGTCACGGTCAGGTACGCCCGCACCACCTCGTCCGTGCGCCCGATCCGTTCCAGGTACGCCTCCACCAGCTCCTCCACGGAAAGGTCGCGGCCGAGGTGCGTCCGCACCGCGTGATAGGGAAGATCCAGGAACTCCATCACGGCTCCGGCTCCAACACCCGCGGGACCACGAAGTATCCCTCCCGCGCCTCCGGGGCCATGGCCAGGACCTCCTCCACAGGTAGACTGGGCTCCACCACGTCCTCCCGGAAGACGTTGGTCACGGGAATGGGGTGGGAGGTGATCTCCACCCCCTCCGTGGGGAGTTCCAGGAGCCGGCCGAAGTACTCCAGGATGGTGCTGAGCTGGAGTCCGTAGCGGTCCAGCTCCTCCTCCGTGAGCTCCAGCCGGCTCAGCCGGGCGATGTGGGCAACGAGTTCCCGATGGATCCGCACGGTCGTCCTCCTTCCCCGGGGACCGTGCGTATCGTACCACGACGGGCCGCGGCCCTCATCCGTCCCCGAAGTGCTCCCGCAGGCACCGCTCCACTTCGGGGACGATGGCGGCCCAGTCCGCCTCCGGATCCCGGGTCACGGTGACGAAGTCCCGGAGCAGGAACACCATGCGCACCCCGGGGATGGCGAGGAGACGGGCGGCGAGGGGGTTACCCTGTGCCTGCTCCACGGAGGTATACGTATAGCTCCGCCCCTCCGTCACCCACCGGTCCAGGGTGAACTTCAGGGCGTGCACGTTGGGGGTGGGCTGGACCTCGATGCGCACCCTCACCTCCTCAGAGATCCGGACACGGCGACCCGGCGGCGGCGGACGGCGGAGCTGGGAATCCCCAGCTCCTCCCGGTACTTCGCCACCGTCCGCCGGGCCACGTGGATTCCCTCCCGCCGGAGGAGCCGCGCGATCTCCTGATCCGTCAGCGGCTGTCCCGGGGCTTCCTGGGCCACCAGCTGCCGGATCCGCTCCTTGACGGGCCGGCTGGGCTCGAAGAACACGTGGCAGGAGACGATGCGACCGTCGGGGAGCTGCACGTATTTCCCGTCGAGGGCCCGGCTCACCGTGCTCTCGCTGATGCCGAGCCGCGCGGCCACCCCGGCCATGGTGAGGGGCTTGAGGAACCGGGGGCCCCGGTCCAGGAACTCCCGCTGCACCGTCACGAGGATCTCGAAGATCTTCCGCAGGGTCCAGTTCCGGCGTTTGACGGTCTCGATGAAGAGCTTGGCCCGGTTCACGTGGTCCCGGATGTGCTCCTGCGCGTGGGGTGCAAACGCCTGGGGCTGCTCCCGCGCCTGCCGGTACAGCTCCCGGTAGAGGGGGTTCAGCCGGAGCCCCATGGTCGGCGACCCCGCCACCTCCACCGCGTAGCCCCGGGGCGTACGCACGATCACCACGTCCGGCCGGGGAACCTCCTCCGGCCGGCGGCGACTCCCTCCCTCCCGCTCCGCCTCGTACCGGTCCGCGGGATACGGGTAGCAAGAGGCGCAGAGATAGGCGTGGGCCTCCCGCACCTCCCGCGGGGTGCACCCGAGCCGCTGCGCCACCTTCCCGTACTGCCCCCGGCCCATCTCCACGAGGCACCCCGCCTCGATCACCCGCCGGGCCAGGAAGTTCTCCGGCGTGGGCTCCAGGGCCCGCAGCTGGAGCAGCAGGCACTCCTCCACGGATCGGGCCCCCACCCCCGGCGGATCGAACCCCTGGATCACCTCCAGCACCTCCTCCACCACCCGCCGGGAAACCCGGAACCGGACGGCCACCTCTCCCAGATCCGCCTGGAGATACCCCCGCTCGTCCACAGAGCCCACCAGGAATTCCCCGATCTCCCGGCGCTTGCCCCGGAGCCGTTGCGCGTGGAGCTGGAGCAGGAGGTGCTCGTGGAAGGAGATCTCCGCGGGAAGGGACGCCAGGGGATCGAAGTCCTCTTCCCCCTCCGCCCTGGGAGAACCGGCAACCGGGTCCTCCAGGAGGGGCTCGCCGAGGAGGTGTCCGCAGCTCCCGCACAGCACGCCCACGAGCTCCATCCCGCACCGGGGGCAGAGGGTGGTCTCCCGCTCCAGGGCGGGGTTGCTGTCCAGCTCCGCCTCGATCCGGGCCTCAAGCGCCTGCAGGGGCAGCACCAGGATGGCGTTCACCGCCATGAGCTTGGGGACCATGCGGAGCTGCGGAAGCGGGCGGAGCGCGAGGGTCGGCTCGATCTTCATGGCTCCGGATTCCCCACGGGATGATCCTCCAGGCGGTGCTCCCCGAGCTTGCGACGAAGGGTGGGGACGCTGATCCCGAGCAGGGTCGCGGCCTTCGCCAGGTCCCCGCCGGCCTCCTCCAGGGCGCGGAGGATGTGCTTCCGCTCCACCTCCGCCAGGGTGGGGAAGCGGTCCTCTCCCTCCTCCTCCCCCAGCCACAGCTCCTGCGCGGTGATCTCCTCCCCGGTGCACAGGATCACCGCCCGCTCGATGCAGAACTCCAGCTCCCGGACGTTGCCGGGCCAGGCGTACCGCCGCAGCTTGCGCTGGGCCTGCGGGGTGAAGCCCCGGATGTTCTTGCGGTAGCGTTCCCGGTAACGCTCCAGGAAATGCTGGGCCAGGATGGGGATGTCCTCCACCCGCTCCCGCAAGGGGGGGAGCACGATGGGGATCACGCTGAGCCGGTAGAAGAGGTCCTCCCGGAAGCTCCCTTCCCGGATGGCCTGCCGCAGGTCCCGGTTGGTGGCCGCGATCACCCGGACGTCTACCTTGATGGGGCGATTCCCGCCCACCCGCTCGATGGTCCGCTCCTGCAGCACCCGCAGGAGCTTCACCTGCATGGCGGGGCTCATGTCCCCTACCTCGTCGAGGAAGACGGTGCCGCCGTCCGCGGCCTCGAACTTCCCGATGCGGGTCTGGATCGCTCCCGTATAGGCGCCCTTCTCGTGGCCGAAGAGCTCCGTCTCCAGCAGGGTCTCCGGGATGGCGCCGCAGTTGATGGCCACAAAGGGCCCCTGGGCCCGGTGGCTCTGATAGTGGATGGAGCGGGCCAGAACCTCCTTTCCCGTCCCCGTCTCCCCGTAGATGAGGACGGTGGCGTCCGTGGAGGCCACCGCCGCGGCGATCCGCAAGGCCTCCTGCATCTTCGGGGAGGTCCCCACGATGCCCTCGAACTTGAAGGTCCGCCGCAGCTCCTCGTGGAGCCGGCGGTTCTCCGCCCGCAGCCGCTCGTAGTCCAGGGCCCGACGCACCCGGACCAGGAGCTCGTCCTTCTTGAAGGGCTTGGGAATGTAGTCGTACGCACCCGCCCGCAGGGCCTCCAGGGCCTGCTCGATGGAGGCGTACGCGGTGATGACCATTACCACCGCGTCCGGATCCACCTCCCGGATCTCCCGGAGGACGGTCATGCCGTCCTTTCTGGGGATGCGGACGTCGAGGAGGATGAGGTCAAACTCGCCGCTCGTGGCCTTCTCCAGCCCCGTGGGACCGTCCGAGGCCGTCTCCACCTCGAAGCCCTCCCGCTCCAGGATCTGCCGCACCAGACCCCGGATGGGCTCCTCGTCGTCCACGACGAGGACCCGGCGCCCCACGTTCACCCCTCCCCTTGCATGGTTCGGCACCGAGGCCAAACCTCCTCGTCAGTGTATTCGGCTTCCCTCCCCTCCTTCCGGTAGATCCGTCGCCCAGGCGCTCACCCGGGCGAAGTGGAGGAGGGCGGGGAGGTACGCCCGGAGGATCCCCAGGGTGCGCTCCGGCCGGTCCACGGATCCCGCGGTTACGAGCCGCCACCGGGACTCCACGAGGGCCCCCATCCACAGGGCCTGCTCCATCGGGAGGATCCCCAGGTCCGCGAGGGGGAGGAAGACCTGCCACCGGCGGGGAGGCCGGGGCTCCTCGTAGGTGGTGAGCATGGCCTTCGCGATGCCCGTTGCGGCTCCGGCCGCGTTGCTGAACCACCCCACCACCTGAGCCACCTGGTCCGGATCCCTCGCCGCCTGCTCCGGGTCCCGGGTGCTCACCTCGATCACCGCGCAGGAGGTGAGGATCCGCCCGAGCCGCCACCCCACCCGGATGGGATCCACCAGCCGCAGGGTCCGGCCCGGCGGCACGGAGAAGGTGGGGATCCCCTCCCCGATGGCACGGGCCTGCTGCAGGATCTCCCGGGCCTCCTCCAGGTGGCGGGCCCGTTCCACCCGCATCCGAGCCTCCACCTCCGCCTCGAACCGCCGGCGGAGATCGGGGTCGTTCTCCGCGAGCACCTGCCCGAACCGGATCTGCTCGTACTGCACGGGGAGGATGTGCCCGTTCAGGACCGTGGGCATGAGCATCCCGTCCGAGGGGCCGAGGGGGTTTTCCTCCGCCAAGCGCTCCAGGTAACCCCGGATCTCCTCCTCCGCCACTTCCGGCCGGAACAGCAAGGCCACCTCGATGTCGCTGTCGGGATACGTGGGGGGCTCCGCGTAGCGACCGTACAGGTACGCCACCACCAGTTCCCGGCTCCCGCGGAAGAACTCCCCCAGGGTCCTGAGCGGCTCCATTTGTCCCCATGCTACCGCAGGCGGCCCGGAGCGGACCAGCGGGGAGGGATCGGCGGGGGTGACCGAGAACCATAGAAACCGCCTATGGACGGAGGGAGGCGGAGGTGAACCGGATCCCGGAGGGCATCGAGAAGAACCTGGAGGCTTTCCTGGCGGTGGCCCGGGAACGCAGCTTCACCAAGGCCGCCAGCGCCCTTTTCCTCACCCAGCCTTCCGTTACGGCCCGCATCCAGGCCCTGGAGCAGGAGCTGGGCCGACCCCTGTTCGAGCGGAAGGGGCGTACCGTGCGCCTCACGGAGGCCGGAGAGGCCCTCCTCCCCTACGCCCAGCGGGTGGTGGAACTGCTGCAGCAGGGGATGGAGGCGGCCCGGGAGGCCACGGGCCAGGGAACGGTGACCGTGGGGGCCACCGTGTCCGCGGCCATCGCCATCCTCCCGGACCTGCTGGAGGCCTTCCGGAAGGAGCGGCCCCAGGCCCGGGTGGTGGTGCGGTACGGCCACTCCAACGAGGTGATGGCGCTGCTGCACGACCGGATGGTGGACGTGGGGTTCCTGGTCCGGCCCCTGCACGAGCCCCTCATCGCGGTGGAGCCCCTCCTCACGGACGAGGTCGTGCTGGTCCTCCCACCGCAGCACGAGCTGGTCCGTCGCAGCCGGATCCTGGCGCGCCAGGTCGCGGACTGGCCCCTCATCAGCATGCAGTGGGGGGAAGGATACGAGGAGTTCGAGCACTGGATGCGGGAGGAACTGGGAATGCGCGCGCAGATCGAGTTGGACGGGATCCCCCTCGGCGTGCTCCTCATCGCTCGGGGCATGGGCATCGGGTTTGCCCCCCTCCGGTCCGTGATGCCCTTCGTGCGGGGCGGGATGGTGCGGGTACGCCGGGTGGCAGGGCTCCCGGAGACCCGGCGGGAGATCTTCCTCGCCCTGCGCCGCACCGGGGACCTCTCCAGCAGCACCCGCGCCTTCGTCGAGCTGGCCCGGTCCTACTTCCGCAGGTCGGGCTAGAGGATGCGCTTACCGAGGGCAGAACTCAACAGCCCCACCGCGAGCTGGGCCGTGCGGTTGTGGTCGTCCAGGATGGGGTTGAGCTCCACCACCTCCACGGACACGAGCTTGCCGGACTCCGCGACCAGCTCCATGGCGAGGTGCGCCTCCCGGTACGTGAGCCCGCCCGGTACCGGGGTCCCCACCCCCGGCGCGTACTGCGGATCCACCGCGTCCAGGTCCAGGCTCAGGTGAATCCGTCCGCCCCTCCCCGCGGCCTCGATGGCCTCCCGCACCACGGCGGCCACGCCCCGCTCGTCCACCTCCTTCATGGTGAACACGAGGGGCCCCATCCGCCGCAGCACCTCCCGTTCCCCGGGATCCACTTCCCGGAGGCCCACCAAGGCCACTTCGGCGGGGCGCACCTTGGGGGCAAACCCTCCCACCTGCACCAACCGCGGATCTCCCTCCCCCAGCAGGCACGCAAGCACCATGCCATGCACGTTGCCCGAGGGAGTGGTCTCCGGGGTGTTGCAGTCCGCGTGGGCGTCCACCCAAAGGATCCCCGCATCCGGGAAGCGGCGCCGGACCGCGGCCACCGCCCCCAGGCTCGTACTGTGATCCCCGCCAAGGACCACGGGGAGGTATCCGGCCTCGAGAATCCGCCCGACCTGCTGGTACACCTCCTCCGCCACGCGGGCGACGGCGTCCCGATAGCGGACCCGGGGGGATCCCTCGGCCAACTGCTCCATCACGGGGAAGCTCACGTTCCCGAAGTCCACGACCTCCCACCCGATCCCGCTCAGGGACTCCACGAGCCGGGCGTACCGCAGCGCGCTTGGGCCCATGTCCGTGCCGCGCCGGTTGCTGCCCAGGTCCAGGGGGACGCCGAGGATTCCCGCCTTCCGGCTCACTCCCGCCGCCATCCCTCCTCCTCGGACCACAGCCATCGTTGGGCCGCACGGACGGTCTTAGACCCTGTACCGGGGGCGGACACCGCGGACCGGACGGCGCGCGGCCCGGATGCCCTCGAACGGCGCAACAGCTGAGCGGCCGCCACCAGGGCCGCGGCCCCTAGCCCCAGGAGGTCCAGGAAGGGATGGTGGAACACGAGGGCCACGGAGGCCGCCACCAGGACGGCCCGCTCCAGAAGGACCGCGTGCCAGAAGAAGTACCCGCTCACGCCCGCGCTGAGCAGCACGATCCCCACCAGGGCCGTGGCCACGGCCAGGGCTTGGTCCAGGGGGTCCCCGCTCAGCAGGAGGATCTCCGGGGAGTAGATGAACATGTAGGGCACCACGAGGGCTGCGAGGGCGTGGCGGGTGGCTTCCAGGCTCACGGGGAAGGGGGAAGTGCGGGCGATGCCGGCCGCGGCGTAGGCCGCGAGGGCATCCGGCGGAGTGAGGTCCGCCATCACCCCGTAGTAGAAGATGAACAGGTGCACCGCCAGGCGGGTGACGGGAACTCCGGGGGCCACCTGCGGCCCCGTGGCGGGCAGGAGCTGCTCGATGGCCGGAACCGCCAGGGCCGCCAGGATGATGTAGGTGGCCGTGGTGGGGATCCCGCTTCCCACAATGGTGCACGCCACCATCACGAGCACGAGGGTCAGGAACAGGTTGTGCTGCCCCAGGGTGACGGTGAGGGTCACGAAGGCGTTGCCAAGACCTGTCAGGGTCACGGTCCCGATGAGGATGCCCACCACCGCGCAGGCCACCGCCACCGGGAGGGCGTTGCGGGCCCCGTACTCCAGGGTGCTCCAGAGGTCCCGGAAGTAGCGGCGGCGCACAGGCCACGCCATGAGGATCACGAAGGCACCCATCAGGGGCCCGGCCCCCGGCACTCCCCGCCGCGCCAGGTACCCCAAGACCGCCACCCCGGCCACCAGCACCGCCACCGCCCGCGGCCCCACCCATCCCCGGGTCCTCCGGGGATCGGCCTCCACCAGGCAGGTGACGAGGTGCGTGAGGGCCGCCAGCACGATCCCCCAGAAGGCGGCCCGCAGGGGGGAGAAGCCCTGGAGGAGGTAGCCCAGCATCACCCCCAGCGGAACCGCCAGGTACCATCGGCGTCGGAGGACCTCCCACACGTTCGGGAGTTCTTCCCGGGGAAGTCCCCGGAGATCCAGTCTCCGGGCCTCGAAGTGGATCATGAAGAACAGGGAGATGAAATACAGAAGCGCGGGGACGACCGCGGCCCGCACCAGGGTGAGGTACGGAACGCCCAGGAACTCCGCCATGACGAAGGCCGCCGCGCCCATCACGGGCGGCATGATCTGCCCGCCCACGGAGGTGGCGGCCTCCGCGGCGGCGGCGAACCTGGGGTGGTAGCCGAGCCGGATCATGAGGGGGATGTTGAACACGCCGTCTGCCATCACGTTGGCCACGGAGGAACCGGAGACGGTGCCCAGGAGCGCGCTGCTGAAGACCGAGACCTTCGCGGGCCCGCCGTGCATCCAGCCCGCCAGGGCCATGGCGATCTCCACGAACATCTGCCCAAGCCCCGTCCGCTCCAAAAACGCGCCGAGCAGGACGAACAGGAACACGAAGGTGGCGCTGACCCCGAGCGGGATGCCGAAAACCCCTTCCGTGGTGTACCACATGTGCTCGATGACCCGGTCGAGGGGAAAGCGCCGCACCCCGAAGATCCCGGGCACGTACTCGCCCAGAAACGGGTAGAGCAAAAGAGCGAGGGCGATGAAGGGGAGGACCCCGAGGACCCGGCGGCCTGCCTCCAGCACCAGCAGAAGTCCCAGGGCGCCCACCAGGAGGTCCCAGAAGCTGAGCTGTCCCGCCTGCAACATGAGCCGATCGTGGTGGTAGAGGAGGTACCCGATCCCCCCGGCTCCCGCGCCCGCGAAGAGGATGTCCGTCGGCCCGAAGTGCCTCTGGGACGCCTGGCGGCGCCGGGCCGGGTAGAGGAGGAAGACCAGGAGGAACACGAACCCCAGATGCACCGCGCGCTGCTTGAGGGCCAGGAGCTGTCCCCACCCCGCGGTGTACAAGTGGAAGAGGGAGAAGGCCACCGCGATGGCGGAGACCACCTGCGCGAAGGGGCTCCCGAGCCGCCGGTACCCGAACTCCGGCCCGGCCTCCACGAGCAGCCGCTCCGCCCGCTGCCGGTCGGCCTCCGGTCCCGCCCTGACCTCTGCCCCCACCCGCTCCATGGGTCCCCGGGGACAATGTAGGGGATCCGCGGAAGGCCGTCCACGAGGGCGGGAGCGTGTACGTTAAGATGGATGGGAGGAGGAGGGACGGCCCATGAGGTATCCGGAGAGCGACCTCACCTTCGTGGCGAGCACACTCGCGGATCGGCCAGAGGAGGTGCCCCGCCTGGTGGAGAAGCTGCGCCGGCCGGATTTCCTGGAGGTGGCCCTGGAGGACGACCGATTGGTGGAGCGCATCCGGACGGACCCCGAGATCACCCTCAAGGTCTCCCCGCGCCTCCTGTTCAACATCCTCCTGCGGCGGGTGGCCCGGGACATCCGGCACGCCCGCTACACCCTGGAGCGGGTGGGCCTCACGCAGTCCGTCCCCGTCTTCGATACCCGTCGGGTGAACGATCTCCTGGAGGACGAGCAGGTGCTGGATTACCTGAGCGCCATGCTGGCCTCCTTCGTCCGAACGGAGACCTACGTGGTGTACGTACGGCGGGGGAACCGCCTGGAGCGGCTGCGGTTCTCGGACATGGACATGGACGATATGATCCGGCTCGCGGATCTGGTGGACGAGGCGTGGCGATTCCCGCTTCTGCGCCGGGTCGCGGACATCGCCCTGTTCCTGACCGGGATCTTCCCCGGCTACGTGCTCTCCCGGGGGATGTACGCACAGCGCATGCGGCCGGGACGCGTCATCGGTGGGGAGTGGCGGAGCCTGGAGGCGTACGAGCAGGAAGGGGCCATCTTCTACCGCCGGGCCGCGGAGCACGAGCAGGCCGTCACCAGCGGCCTGCGCCCCGTGCTCCACAAGCTCAGCGAGCACTTCTCCAGCGCCCGCAAGCCCCTGAACCTCCTGAGCGACCGCTACCTCCGGTGGCGGCACCTCCGGCTCTTCCAGCTCCCTGGGTGAGACGTGCGCATCTACGCGCTCGCGGACATCCACGGAAAGCCTGATCGCATCCAGGTGGTGGAGCAGACCACAGAGAAGCTGCGGCCTCACGTGGTGATCATCGCGGGAGATCTCACGCACGGGGGCCGGGGGCGGGAGGCCCTGCGCTTGCTCAGCACCCTGCCCGCCCGGGTCCTGGCCATCCCCGGGAACATGGATTCCCCGGACGTGGAGGAAGCGATCCCCGACCACCCGGGACGGAAGGTGATCGTGGAGGGGGGCGTGCGATTTGGGGGCCTGCAGGGCGAGGACTGCGACGTCCTGGTCTCCCACGAGCCGCCCCACGGCGTCCTGGACCGGGCATGGACGGGCCAGCACATCGGCTCCCGCGCGGTGCGGGAGCTCGTGGAACGGCTGCGGCCACGGGTGGTGGTGTGCGGGCACGTGCACGAGTGCCCCGGAATCGCGCGGCTCGGCGAGAGCGTGGTGGTGAACTGCACCATGGGCAATGACCGGTACGCGGGAGCCCTCATCGAGTGGGATCCCCAATCCCCCCGGGTGGAGCTCCTGCCCCGCTGAGATGAAGTCCTCCGCCGGAAACCTCAAGCCCGTCCGGACCGGGGCGGAGGTGGTCCTGCGCATCGACCGGCTCTCCTACGGGGGCCGGGGCGTCGGCCGGGTGGACGGGTACGTGGTGTTCGTCCCCCTCACCGCCCCGGGCGACCTCGTGCGGGTCCGGATCACCCAGGCCAAACGGAGCTTCGCGGAGGCGGAGCTGGTGGAGGTGCTCGAGCCCGGCCCGGACCGGGTCCCGCCCCCCTGCCCGTACTTCGGGCCCTGCGGGGGATGCACCTGGCAGCACCTGGGGTACGAAGCGCAGCTGCGGGCAAAGGAGCAGATCGTCCTGGAGAGCCTGGAACGCCTGGGCGGCCTTCATGACCTTCCCCTGCTCCCCATCCTCCCCGCCCCCGCGCCCTACCACTACCGGAACAAGATGGAGTTCGCCTTCCACCCGGAAGCCGTCCTGGGCCTGCACCCCCGAGGCCGGTTCGACCGGGTGCTGGAGATCGAGCGGTGTCTCCTGCCCGGTCCGGTGGTGAACGAGATCCTGCAGACGGTGCGCGCCTTCGTGCGCGAGCACGGAATCCCCTGCTACGACAACCGCACCCGCACGGGGCGGTTGCGCCACCTGCTGGTCCGGGAGGGCCGGCGGACGGGGGAGATCCTGGTGGGCCTCGTCACCGCGCCCGGGGAGTTCCCGGAAAGGAAGGCCCTCGCGGAGATCCTGGCTGCGCGGTTCCCCCAGCTTCGGGGGGTGGTGTGGGTGCAATCCGGATCCCTGTCGGATGCGGTACGGGTGGATGCCCTGGAGGTGGTGTGGGGGCGGGACTTCCTCGAGGAGGAACTCGGCGGTTTCCGCTTCCGGGTGCGACCGGAGACCTTTTTCCAGACCAACACCGAGGCCGCGGAGCGGCTGGTGGGGATCGCCCTGGAGCTCCTGGACCTGCGGGGAGAGGAGACCGTGGTGGATCTGTACTGCGGGGTGGGCACCTTCACCCTGCCGCTTGCTGTCCGGACCCGGACGACGTACGGCATCGAGATGGTGCCGGAGGCGGTGGAGGCGGCCCGGGAGAACGCCCGACGGGCAGGGATCTCCAACGTGGAGTTCCTTGTGGGCGACGTGCGCTTGGTCCTCCCGGAGCTCGTGCAGCGCATCGGGCCGCCGGACGCCCTCGTGCTGGACCCACCTCGGGCCGGAGCAGGGGGTCGGGTGATGCGGAAGATCGGGAGATCCCAGGCCCGTCGGATCCTGTACATCTCCTGCAACCCCACCACCCTCGCTCCGGATCTCAGGGAACTTGTGCCCTTCGGATACCGGATCCGCGCCGTGCAGCCCGTGGACCTCTTCCCTCAGACGTACCACGTGGAGACGGTGGTGCTGCTGGAGTGGGAAGGAAGAGCTCACGGGTAAAGCCATCGGTAAATCCCGTAGCTCTCCAGCACCCGGCGGAGGTAGGTTCGGGTCTCCCCATACGGGATGCGCTCCACAAACTCGTCCGGGTCTCCCATTCCTCCCGAGGCGAACTTCCGGGCCGCGGACGGGCCCGCGTTGTAGGCGGCAAGGGCTAGGCGGAGATCCCCGAAGGCCCGCAGCTGGGCCGCCAGATATCGGGCCCCCAAGCGCAGGTTCGTCTCCGGGTTCAGGAGGTCCCGGAAGCGCACCGCAGGTTCGAGCTCCCGGGCGGTCATGGGAAGCAGCTGCATGAGCCCCACCGCTCCCGCGGGGGACACCGCCTGGGGATCGAACCGGCTCTCCTCCCGCACCACCGCCAGCACCAGGAAGGGATCCAGGCCCGCCTCCCGCGCGGCCTTGCGCACCGCGTCCCAGTACGCCAGAGGATACGCGAGCCGCCACAGATCCCCCTCCGCCCCGCTCCCACGCACCGCCGCCTCCGCGGCGAAGACCGCCCCTGGGAAATCCCCAAGCCGCAGGCGGGCTTCCGCGAGGGCCCGGAGAACCCGACGGGAAGGTCCCTGCGCGAGCGCGGCCTCCGCCTCCTCCTCGGCTTCCTCGAAGAACCCCAGGGCCAGCAGCTCCTCGTAGACGGGCAGGAAGCTCTCCTCGGGCAAGGCGGGCGCGACTCCGGAAGCCGGCCGGGGAGGATCGGGGAGCCCCAAACGTATCCGGGCTCGCATCCCGTAGTACGTGTGCGGATAGACGCGGGCCACCCGAAGGAGGAGAGGCTTCGGATCCATCCCCCTGCGGGCGCGGATCTTCGCGGCCCAGTACAGGTGCGCGGGAGCCCGGGCCGTTCCGGGGTACCGGACAGCAGACCGGAGGAAGATCCGTTCTGCCTCCTCAAACCTCCCCTGCCGGTAGCGCAGCCATCCCATCCGCCACCGGGCCTCGTCCGCGGAGGGCGAGGACGGATGGAGGCGGGCCAACCCCGTAAAGATCTCGAGGGCCTCTTCGAGCTCCCCCCGCGCCTCCGCCCGGAGCCCCAGGGCCAGGAGGGCCCGGGCGGCCCAGGCGCTCGTGGGGTATCGGTGGACCAGTTCGCGCCACACCCGCTCCGCCTCCCAGCCCCCCAGGGCGACGCCGAGCCAGTAGAAGGCCTGCGGCGCAAGGGGTGGGAAGCGGGCAGCCCGCCGGAAGGCTTCCGCGGCCCCACGGGTACGCAGCCGGAAAATCCCCAGTCGCAACCACGCTTCCGCTTCCGCCTCCGGAGGCAGACCCGCCTGAAGGGCCCGCACGATCTCCTGTTCCGCGGCCTGGGGGTTCGCCAGGCGCCGGGCCCGGCTCAAGCGCGCGAGGGGCGGTACCAGCGCCCCTCCGCCCGCGAGAGACCTCAGGGCCTCTTGGGCCTCCTGCTCCACGGGATTTCCCGGAAAGGCCCACGCGGCCCACCCGAAGGCCTCCACCGCTTCCCTCCTCCTCCCCTGCGCGGCCAGGGCCCGGCCCAGGCTCGCCCACGCCCGCGCCCGCACCGCGTCCTCCTTCGCCAGGCGGATCACCGCCCGGGCGTGTCGCTCGGCCTCCCGGGGATCAGGGGCCACGCCCTCGGCCAGCGCCAAGCGCGCCCGCACCGCCGCGGGCCCACGGGTCGCGTGCAGGACGCGCCCGAGATCCTCCCTCCCCCGCCGGGCGTCTCCCTGACGCAGGGCCGTCTTGCCCGCCCACAGCCACGCGTAAGGGGCCAGGGGGCCCGGCCGGACCGCCGTCGAGAAGGCATACAGGGCTCGGTCCGGCTCCCCGAGCAGTATCCAGCACCTCCCGAGCAGCAAGCCGGCCCGTGCGCCTGGGGGCCCGGGCGAGGCGATGAGGATCTGCAGGGTTCCCAGATGCGGGGAACAACGGCCCCGCCGGACGTCCTCCGCGATGGCTTTCAGGGATGCGGTGTGGGCACCGGAGAGGAGGGCGGCGAGGGCGAGGCTAAGAACCCGCATCCCGGGCGATCTCCTGGACCGTGCGCCCGGTCTTCACGGACCGCGTCCCTCTGGGGTCGAAACCGGGTTGCGCGTGGGCGTCCCTGGCCTTGAAGAGCAGCCACTGCCGCCCGTCGCCACGGGCCAGGCGCACGAGGTGGAACTCGCCCCGCAGCTTCTCGCCGTGCAGCACCAGGGTCATCCTCCCCCTCCGGAAGGCCCGGGCGGGGTCCCCCTCCCGACACTCGTAAGTGCCCCGATCCCACAGCATCACCACCCCGGCCCCGTACTCCCCGGCCGGGATCACGCCCTCGAACTCCCCATACGCGAGCTCGTGGTCTTCCACAAGAATGGCGAGCCGCCTGACCTCTGGATCCATGGAAGGGCCCTTGGGCACGGCCCAGGACCGGAGCACCCCTTCCATCTCAAGCCGGAAGTCCCAGTGGAGGTGGCTCGCGTGGTGCTCGTGGACGTAGAACCGCAGCCGGCCCAGACTCATGGGCGCTCCCGTAAGCGGGACCGGAACCAATCCACGGTGCGGGCCAAGCCCTCTCGGAGCGGGGTTCGCGCCCGCCAGCCGAAGACCTCCTCCGCCCGCCGACAGTCCAGGGCGATCCGCCGCACGTCCCCCGGCCGGGGAGGCCCGTAGATGGGCTCCTCCCGGTACCCCGTCAGATCCCGGAGGAGATCAAATAGACCGCGGGTGGGAGTCTCGATCCCCGTCCCAATGTTGTACACGCCCTCCACCCCCTGTTCCACCACCCGGAGATTGGCCTCGGCCACATCCTCCACGTACACATAGTCGCGGGTGTGCAATCCGTCCCCGAAGATCACGGGCCGCCGTCCGGCCAGCATGGCCGCGGTGAAGATGGCCACCACCCCGGCTTCCCCTTCGGGGTCCTGCCGGGGACCGTACACGTTCGCGTAGCGAAGGGCGGTACAGGCAAGGCCGTATAAGGCCTTCCAGGCGAGGAGGTGCTGCTCCGCGCAGAGCTTGTGCACCCCGTAAGGGCTGATGGGCCGGGGTGGGCATTCCTCCCCGCAGGGGATCTCCGGGGCCTCCCCGTAGATGGCGCCGCCGGTGCTGGCGAAGATGAAATGGCGAACGCCTGTCCGCACGGCGTGCTGGAGGAGTTTCAGGGTCCCCAACACGTTTACCCGGGCGTCCAGCTCCGGATCCCGCACGGAGACCGCCACGGAGGCCTGCGCCGCGTGGTGGCTCAGGACCTGGGGCCGTTCCTGCTCGAACACCTCGGCCACCCGGGGGTCCAGGATGTCGAGCTCGTAGAGGCGCACCCCGGAAGGGAGATTCTCCCGACGTCCCGTGCGTAGGTCGTCCAGAACCGCCACCTCGTGGCCGGCCCGCAGGAGGCGTTCCACCACGTGGGACCCGACGAACCCGGCCCCCCCCGTCACCAGCACCCTCATCCCCGACCCTCCGACAGGATTTTGCCCGCGCACGTCAGAATACTCCATGATCCCCTGTCCATGGGCGATCCTCGGGAGCTTGAAGCGTACCAACTCTTCCGGCGCGCCCTCGTGTTCCGGGAGGAGGACGCGTGGGAAGCCCTCTACGCCCGCTACCAGGCCCTGGTGGCCAGCTGGGTACGCCGGCACAGCGCGTTTGCCCACGCGCGGGAGCCGGTGGAGTGGCTGGTGAACCGGGCCTTCGAGAAGATGTTCCTGGCCGTGGACGGGGAGAAGTTCCAACATTTCCCGGACCTTTCCAGTCTGCTGCGCTACCTGCAGATGTGCGCGCACAGCGCGGTCGTGGACGCCCTCCGGAGGCGGGAGCAGGCCCTCCTGGTGGAGGACCCGAAGGACGACGCGGCTTTGGACCCCGAGGCGGAAGCCGTGGAGCAGATGGAGGGACAGGAGTTGTGGGAAGTCGTCCGGTCCGCGGTGGCGGACGAGCGGGAGCGGGTCGTGCTCTACGAGTCCTTCGTCCTCGGGATCCCCCCGCGGGACCTGGTGCGCCGGAGGAGGGACCTGTTTTCGTCCGTGGAGGAGGTCTACAACGCCAAGCGCAACCTCCTCAGCCGGTTACGCCGCCACCCGAGGATCCAGGCCTTCCGGGGTTCCTCCTAAAACACGACGGCCCGGCGGGCGCCGGGCCGTCGCTGGGGGGTGGGGCGTGACTCCCCGGCAGGGGGGGCCGGGGAGCTCTCTAGAATTATTTTATCCCACGGTCTGCGGCGAGGGAAGCAATTCCTGTGCCACGGGGTGATCGGCCTTTTCCTTCCGCCGGCCCCTCGACTTCCGCAGGACCTGCAGCTGTTCATACAGGGCAACGAGCTGCAGGATCCACGGGTTTTGCTCCAGGGCCCGGCGATGCGCGTCCAACCCCTCCCGGGCCAGCCGCCTCGCCGCCAGAAGGTTCGCCCGGTGCTCCTCGGGCCGGGTCACCCGCGGGGCCGACCGGTACCTGGCCAGCCCCTGCCGTTCCCGCTCCAGCAGCCGCCGGTACGCCTCCCGCTCCGCCGTCGCCTGCCGGCGAACCTCTACCAGAACCCGTTCATGCGTACGGATCATCGCGCAACCCCGACAAAAAATTCAGGCCGGCAGCCGACCCCTCCCGGGAGGCACCGGCCCGATACGGTCAAATAAATTTGGCGGCTCTGCCCAGCCTTCCTTAAGCCGGACATCACCGCCTTTCGATCCCTATGGTACCCGGTTCCCGGGTGGTGTCAAGGGGGAGAAGGTCCTTGCCTGGAAGAATTCATCCACGTGACCGGTTCGTGACACGGAGGGAGCACCCTGAGGGCTATGGCGCTGCTTCTCGCGTTCCTCGTGGCCCTGAGTGCAGCAGGGCGCGTGCCGCCGGTGGTCGCGGTGGCGGAGTTCTCCACCGTGGGGACCGCGGGTGCACCTCTGCTCTTGGATCTGGAGCCTCCGAACGCGCAGCTCGCCCGACTCCTCCTGAGAGACCGCACCCCCGGATTTCGGATCCTGCCCGTAGACCGGGTGCGGAACGCCACCCGGGACCTCGGACTCCGCCCGGAGGAACTCTACATCTGGACCGGGAGGGCCGCCGCGGTGGCCCGGGCGGTGGGGGCGGACTGGATCGTGACCGGCCGGTGGACCCACCTCGATCTCGACAGCCTCTCTCCCTCGACCGGGGAGTTCCCCGCGGTTTCCGTGGCCCACGCGGCCCTGCAGGTGCGGGTGGTGGAGGCCGCAACCCAGCGCATCCTGCTGGAGGAAACCTTCGCCGCCACCCGCGCGGACGGAAGGGGGACTGCGGCCCTGGTGGAGGCGGTCGAGACGGTCCTCCTCCGGGCGGCCCGCCGGATCGCGGAGCTGCTTGCACGTTCCGCCCCGTTTGACGGCCGGGGAGGACGGTCCCTATAATCACGGGGGCGCCCGAGAAGGCATCCCCGTGCCCGTACACCTGTCCGCGGCGAGCACGAAAAGCGCATCCGTTTCCGATCGGGGGGAGTCCCATGGCCCGCGTGACCGATCTTGCAAAGCGATCCGCGAAGGCGATCCGGCCGGCGGCGAAGGCGCCCGCCCGCCGGGAGCCTGCCCTGCTGGAACGGGCCTCCCGCTACCTCCGGGAGGTCCGGGGAGAGCTGAACCGGGTCACGTGGCCCAGCCGACAGGAGCTGGTGGCCAGCACGCTCGTGGTGCTGGTGGTGGTCACCCTGACGGCCCTGTACCTGGGAGCGTGGGATGCCCTCTTCACGTGGTTCTTCCAGCACGTGCTCGTCCGCTGATTTTTCTTAAGGAAATTCCCGATGGCGGAGCTGGAGAAGAAGGCGGGAGAGCGGGAACGGCCGGGGGAGGGAGCACCCCCCAAGGACCCGCGGCGGCGCTGGTACGTGATCCACACGTACTCCGGGTACGAGAACAAGGTGAAGGCGAACCTGGAGCGCCGGATCGCCTCCATGAACGTGCAGGACAAGATCTTCCAGGTGATCGTTCCCACCACGGAGGAGATCGAGATCAAAGAAGGCAAGCGGCGGATCGCCCAGCGGCGCATCTACCCGGGATACGTCCTGGTGGAGATGATCATGGACGACGACTCCTGGTACGTGGTCCGAAACACCCCCGGGGTCACGGGGTTCGTGGGCGCCGGGGCGCGCCCGGTGCCCCTCGACGAGGAGGAGGTGGAGACCATCCTCGGGCAGATGCGGGGAGAGGCTCCGCGCCTGCGGATCACCTACCAGAAGGGGGACACGGTGCGCATCACCTCCGGGCCCTTCCAGGAGTTCACCGGCGTCGTAGAGGAGATCCTCCCCGAACGGGAGAAGGTCCGGGTGCGGGTCTCCATCTTCGGCCGGGAAACCCCCGTGGAGCTGGATTTCACTCAGGTGGAGAAGGTGTAAGCCATGGCGAAGAAGGTGGTCGCGGTGGTGAAGCTGCAGCTGCCCGCGGGGAAGGCCACCCCGGCCCCGCCCGTGGGCACGGCCCTGGGTCCGCACGGCATCAACATCATGGAGTTCTGTCGGGCCTACAACGAACGGACGGCCCACCAAGCAGGCCTCATCGTGCCCGTGGAGATCACCATCTACGCGGACCGGTCCTTCACCTTCGTCACCAAGACCCCCCCGGCCTCCGTGCTCCTCAAGAAAGCCGCGGGGATCGAGGTGGGCTCCCCGGAGCCCAACAAGAAAAAGGTGGGGCGGGTGACCCGCCAGCAGGTGGAGGAGATCGCCCGACTCAAGATGCCCGACCTCAACGCGCGATCCCTGGAGGCGGCGGTGCGGATGATCGAGGGAACGGCCCGGAGCATGGGCATTGAGATCGTGGACTAGGAGGACACGCCATGGCCAAGCGCAGCAAGCGGTACCTGGAGGCGGCGAAGCAGATCGACCGCACACGTCTGTACGACCCCCGGGAGGCCGTGCGCCTGGTGAAGGCCACCGCAAACGCGAAGTTCGACGAGACGGTGGAGGCCGCCATCCGGCTCGGAGTGGACCCCAAACACGCGGATCAGCAGGTGCGGGGGACCGTGGTCCTGCCCCACGGCACGGGCAGACCCGTGCGGGTTCTGGTCTTCGCCAAGGGCGATAAGGCCAAGGAGGCGGAGGCGGCAGGGGCCGACTTCGTCGGGGCTGAAGAGCTCATCGCCAAGATCCAGGAGGGATGGTTGGACTTCGACGTGGCCGTGGCCACCCCGGACATGATGCCCCTGGTCGGCCGGCTGGGGCGCATCCTGGGCCCCCGGGGGCTCATGCCCAACCCCAAGGCTGGGACCGTCACCTTCGACGTGGGCAAGGCGGTCCGGGAGCTGAAGGGGGGCCGGATCGAGTTCCGGGTGGACAAGGCCGGGATCATCCATGCCCCGTTGGGGAAGGCCTCCTTCTCCGAGGAGGCCCTGCTGGACAACTTCCTCGCCCTCCTGGACGCGGTGATCCGGGCCCGTCCCGCGGCCGTGAAGGGAGCGTACGTGCGCAGCGTCGCCCTCTCCTCCACCATGGGGCCTTCCGTGAAGGTCGACCCCGCTAAAGCCCAGGCGGCCCTAGGGGGTCGGGCCGCCTAGCTGCGCGTTGACGCGCTCCGCTCGGCCTGCTAGGATCGTCCCGGTGTCAGAGGATCCGTAGACCGCAGGTCCCGAGGGGGTAAAGCGGAACGCGCCTGCCGAGGATCCGGAACGGAAGAGGAGGGCGTTCCGTCTCCGGAGCGCCCTTTTCGTTCACGGAGGAGCCATGCCGAAGCCCGAGAAGATCCAGGCGGTCCAGGAGCTCCGGGACCGGCTGCGGCGGGTCCGGGGGCTCGTGCTCACGGACTTCCGCGGCCTTTCGGTGCCGGAGCTGGAAAGGCTACGGGAGGAACTCCGCAAAAACGGGGTGGAACTCCGGGTGGTGAAGAACACCCTCTTCGGCCTCGCGGCCCAGGAGGCGGGTCTTCCGGGGCTGGAGGCCTTCTTGGAAGGCCCTACCGCAGTGGCCTTCGCTTACGACGACCCCACGGTCCCGGCCCGAACCGTGATGGAGTTCATCCGGCAGTACCGGAAGTTGGAAGTGAAGGGGGGGCTCGTGGAGGGGCGGGTCGTGGATGCCGCCGGGGTGCGGGCCCTGGCGGAACTCCCCAGTCGGGCGGAACTCCTCGCCCGGGTGGCTGGGGGAATCCAGGCCCCGCTCGGCGGCCTCGTACGTGTGCTCACCGGGCTCCAACGGAACTTGGTCTACGTCCTGGACCAGATCCGGGAGAAACGGGAATCCCAGGCATAAGCCCACTGGAGGGAGGGAGGAAGATGTCCAGCAGGACCCAGGAGATCGTGGAGGCCATCAGCAACCTCACCGTGCTGGAGCTGGCGGAGCTCGTGAAAGCCCTGGAGGAGAGGTTCGGGGTAACCGCCGCGGCCCCCGTGGCCGTGGCCGCCCCGGCCACCCCCGCCCCTGCCCAGGCGCCCGCGGTGGAGGAGCAGACGGAGTTCGACGTCATCCTGAAGTCCCCCGGGGCCAACAAGATCCAGGTGATCAAGGTGGTGCGGGAGCTCACGGGCCTCGGCCTGAAGGAGGCCAAGGACCTGGTAGATGGGGCCCCCAAGCCGGTGAAGGAGAAGGTCTCCAAGCAGGAGGCGGAGGCCATCAAGGCGAAGTTGGTAGAGGTGGGGGCGGAGGTCGAAGTCAAGTAGATGGGGCCTGAGGGCTCCTCACGGCCTGAGAGGGCACCCAAGGGGGGAGTGTCCCCTTGACGGGACGGTTGCCCTCTGGTACAGTATTCCCTGTCGTCTGAACTCGAATCCGAGTCTTCCGGTGTCGGTCAGCACATTCCCGCGCATCTCCCCAAGGGGCAAGATCTGTTGGCGTGTCCGTGTGGACCGCCTGAACTAAGGGGGTGAAGGCTACGAAGGCCGCCATGGAGCATCAAGCGATGAGTCCTGCCCGCTCGGAGGGAACCCTGCGGGCCCCCGACCTCGGCATCGGCCGCGTGGTGCGGCGGGGCCGGCGGGAACGCATCTCCTTTGGGAAGCTCCCGGAGATCCTGGAGCCTCCGGATCTCCTCGAGGTACAGCGGAAGTCCTTCCGGTGGTTCATCGAGGAGGGGATCCGCGAGGTCTTCCAGGAGATCTCCCCCATCTACGACTTCACCGGGAACTTCGAGCTGCATTTCGCCGTCCCCCCGGAGGAGAAGCGCCGCCGCAAGGTGGCGGAGGCCACAGACGTCTTCCGCTTCACGGAGGGGATCCTGGACTTCGGGGGGTACTACCTGGAGGCCCCGAAGTACTCCCCGGAGGAGGCCAGGGAGCGGGACGCCACCTACAGCGCGGCCCTGAAGGTGCGGGTCCGGCTGGTGGTCCGGGAAACGGGGGAGATCAAGGAACAGGATGTCTTCATGGGCGATCTCCCCCTCATGACCGCCAACGGCACCTTCATCATCAACGGGGCCGAGCGGGTGGTGGTGAGCCAGCTGGTCCGCTCCGCGGGCGTCTACTATGACTACATCACGGACAGCAGCGGCCGGCAACTGCCCGCCGCCACCGTGATCCCCCAGCGGGGGGCCTGGCTGGAGTTCGAGATCGACGCCTCCGGGGGCGTGTACGTCCGCATTGACCGGTCCCGGAAGATCCCTGCCACCGTGCTCCTCCGGGCGGTGGGCTACGAGTCCGACGAGGTGATCCGGCGGCTGTACGACGAGGATCGGGTCATCCTCACCACCCTGGAGAAGGATCCCACCCGGGATCGGACCAGTGCCCTCATCGAGATCTACAAACGGCAGCGACCCGGGGACCCCCCCACCGTGGAATCCGCTACCGCCCTGCTCCAGCAGCTGTTCTTCGAGCCCCGGCGGTATGACCTGGGCAAGGTGGGCCGGTACAAGCTCAACAAGAAACTGGGCCTCAACCTCCCCCTGGACGTCCGGGTGCTCACCCCCGAGGACATCGTCCGGGTCATCCGGTACCTCATTGAGCTCTACAACGGCCGGGGCGAGCCGGACGACATCGACCACCTCGGGAACCGCCGGGTGCGGGCGGTGGGGGAGCTGTTGCAGAACCAGTTCCGGATCGGGATGCTCCGCATGGAGCGGGTGATCCGGGAGCGGATGACCATCCAGGAGATGGATCAGGTCACCCCTCAAGCCCTCATCAACATCCGGCCGGTGACCGCGGCCATCAAGGAGTTCTTCGGCAGTAGCCAGCTGTCCCAGTTCATGGACCAGACGAACCCCCTCTCGGAGCTGCGGCACAAGCGGCGGCTCTCGGCCCTGGGCCCCGGCGGGCTCAGCCGGGAGCGGGCGGGGTTCGAGGTGCGGGACGTGCACCCCTCCCACTACGGCCGGGTCTGCCCCATCGAGACTCCGGAGGGGCCCAACATCGGCCTCATCTCCTCCCTGGCCACATACGCGCGGGTGAACGACCTGGGCTTCATCGAGACCCCCTATCGCCGGGTGAAGGAAGGACGGGTGACGGACGAGATCGTCTACCTCACCGCGGACGAGGAGGAGAAGTACACCATCGCCCAGGCCAACGCGGCCATGGACGAGAACGGGATGCTGCCGGAGCGTGTGGTGGCCCGGCAGGCGAAGGGGCACCCCGTGGTGGTACGGCGGGAGGAGGTGGACTTCATCGACGTCTCCCCCAAGCAGATGGTCTCCGTGACCACCTCCCTCATCCCCTTCCTGGAGCACGACGACGGCACCCGGGCCCTCATGGGGTCCAACATGCAGACCCAGGCGGTTCCCCTCATCCGGGCGGAGGCCCCCTTCGTGGGGACGGGCATGGAATACCGGGCGGCCCTGGACTCCGGAGCCCTGGTGGTGGCCGAGGAGGACGGGGTGGTGGAGTCCGTGAGCGCGGACGAGATCGTGGTCCGCGGACAGCACCGCAGGGTCTACAAACTCACCAAGTTCCGGCGCAGCAACCAGGGCACTTGCATCAACCAGCGGCCCGTGGTCCGCTCCGGGCAGTCGGTGCGGGCGGGCGAGATCCTCGCGGACGGGCCGGCCACGGACCAAGGGGAGCTGGCGCTCGGGCACAACGTGCTGGTGGCCTTCATGCCCTGGGAAGGGTACAACTACGAGGACGCCATCGTCATCAGCGAGCGGCTCCTCAAGAAGGACTACTTCACCAGCATCCACATCGAGGAGTACGAGGTGGAGGCCCGGGACACGAAGCTGGGTCCGGAGGAGATCACCCGGGACATCCCCAACGTGAGCGAGGATGCCCTGCGGGACCTGGATGAGCGGGGAATCGTGCGCATCGGCGCGGAGGTGCGAGCCGGGGACATCCTGGTGGGCAAGGTGACGCCGAAGGGCGAGACGGAGCTCACCGCGGAGGAGCGGCTGCTGCGGGCCATCTTCGGGGAGAAGGCCCGGGAGGTACGCGATACCTCCCTTCGGGTGCCCCACGGCGAGAAGGGCAAGGTGGTGGGTGTGAAGGTGTTCAGCCGGGAGGCGGGAGACGAACTCCCGCCCGGCGTGAACCAGATGGTGCGGGTGTACGTGGCTCAGAAGCGGAAGATCACCGTGGGCGACAAGATGGCGGGCCGACACGGCAACAAGGGGGTCGTGGCCAAGATCGCGCCCGAGGAGGACATGCCTTACCTCCCGGACGGCACCCCTGTGGACATCGTGCTCAACCCCCTGGGGGTCCCCAGTCGCATGAACGTGGGGCAGGTTCTGGAGACCACCCTGGGGTGGGTTTGCAAGGAGCTGGGGTTTTACGCGGAGGTTCCCGTCTTCGACGGCGCCCGGGAGCCCGAAATTGAGCAGCTCCTGGAGCGGGCAGGCCTGCCACGCACGGGGAAGCTCCTGCTCTACGACGGCCGCACGGGGCTCCCCTTCGACCACCCCTGCCCCGTGGGATGGATCTACATGATGAAGCTCTTGCACCTGGTGGAGGACAAGATCCACGCGCGCAGCACCGGGCCCTACAGCCTCATCACCCAGCAGCCCCTCGGAGGCAAGGCCCAGTTCGGCGGCCAGCGGTTCGGGGAGATGGAGGTGTGGGCCCTGGAGGCGTACGGGGCTGCCAGCACCCTGCAGGAGCTGCTGACGGTGAAGAGCGACGACGTCACGGGACGCGTGAAGACCTACGAGGCCATCGTGAAGGGCGAGAACATCCAGGAACCCGGGGTACCGGAGTCCTTCAAGGTCCTGGTGAAGGAGCTCCAGGCCCTGTGCCTGGACGTCCGAGTCCTGAGCGCGGACCGGCGGGAGATCGACCTCCGGGAGATGGAAGAGGAAGTGGTGGACACCGCCCGGTCCCTGGGCATCAACCTGGAGGGCGAGGAGGCCCTCATGGAGGAGCCCATCTGAGGAGGAGAGAGGATGCAGGACGTAAACGCCTTTGACGCCATCCAGATCCGGCTGGCCTCCCCCGAGCAGATCCGCATGTGGTCCCGGGGGGAGGTGAAGAAGCCGGAGACCATCAACTATCGGACCCTCAAGCCCGAGCGGGACGGCCTGTTCTGCGAGCGCATCTTCGGCCCCGTGCGGGACTGGGAGTGCCACTGCGGGAAGTACAAGCGGATCCGGTACAAGGGCATCATCTGCGACCGGTGCGGGGTGGAGGTCACCCGCTCGAAGGTCCGGCGGGAGCGCATGGGCCACATCGAACTGGCCGCCCCTGTGGTCCACATCTGGTACCTGAAGGGGGTCCCCAGTCGTTTGGGGCTCCTGCTGGACATCTCCCCCCGGGCCCTGGAGCGGGTGGTGTACTTCGCCGCCTACATCGTGATCGACCCAGGGAGCGTGAAGGAGCTACAGCCCAAGCAGCTCCTCACGGAGAACGAGTACCGGGATCTGCGGGAGAAGTACGGGAACGCCTTCCGGGCCGGCATGGGGGCCGAGGCCATCAAGGAACTGTTGCTCCAGCTCGATCTGGACGCGGAGGCCAAGCAGCTGCGGGAGGATCTGAAGACGGCTCAGGGCCAGCGACGCATCAAGATCCTCAAGCGGCTGGAGGTCATCGAGGCCTTCCGGAAGAGCGGGAACCGACCGGAGTGGATGGTCCTGGAGGTCCTTCCCGTGATCCCGCCGGACCTTCGACCCATGGTGCAGCTCGACGGCGGTCGGTTCGCCACCAGCGACCTCAACGATCTCTATCGCCGGGTCATCAACCGCAACAACCGTCTTAAGCGCCTGCTGGACCTGGGGGCCCCCGAGATCATTGTGCGCAACGAGAAGCGCATGCTGCAGGAAGCGGTGGACGCCCTCATCGACAACGGCCGGCGGGGGCGCCCGGTGACGGGCCCCAACAACCGGCCCCTGAAGTCGTTGAGCGACCTATTGAAGGGCAAGCAGGGGCGGTTCCGCCAGAACCTGCTCGGCAAGCGCGTGGACTACTCCGGCCGTTCCGTCATCGTGGTGGGCCCCAAGCTCAAGCTCCATCAGTGCGGGCTCCCCAAGGAGATGGCCCTGGAGCTGTTTAAGCCCTTCGTGATGAAGAAGCTGGTGGAGCGCAACCTGGCACAGAACATCAAGAACGCCAAGCGTATGGTGGAGCGCCAGCGCCCCGAGGTGTGGGACGTGCTGGAGGACGTGGTGCGGGAACACCCCGTGCTCCTCAACCGGGCGCCCACCCTCCACCGGCTGGGCATCCAGGCCTTCGAACCCGTGCTCATCGAGGGAAAGGCCATCCAGATCCACCCCCTCGTGTGCACCGCGTACAATGCGGACTTCGATGGAGATCAGATGGCGGTGCACGTCCCCCTGAGCGCCGCGGCCCAGGCGGAGGCACGGCTCCTGATGCTGGCCTCCTACAACATCCTCCTGCCCGCCTCCGGAAAGGCCGTGGCGAGCCCGCAGCGGGACATCGTCTTCGGATGCTACTACCTCACCCTGGAACGCCCGGGCGCGAAGGGGGAGGGCAAGATCTTCAGCACCCCCGCGGAGGTGCTCCTGGCCTACGAGCACGGGGTGGTGGATCTGCATGCGAAGATCAAGGTGCGGCTGGCGCCCGGCACGGAGCCCATCGAGACCACGGTGGGCCGGGTGATCTTCAACGAAGCCCTGCCCGAGGAGTTGCGGTTCGTGGACCAGGTGTGCGACCGGAAGGTCCTGAGCCAGATCGTCACGGATGCCTACTACCGGCTGGGCCCCACGAAGACCGCCCAGCTGTTGGACGCCCTCAAGGACCTGGGGTTCCGCTACGCCACCCAGTCGGGAATGGGGATCGCCATGACGGACCTGGTGATCCCCCCCGAGAAGGAGCAGATCCTGGCGGACGCGGAGCAGAAGGTGGAGGTCATTAACCAGCAGTACCGCCGGGGGCTCATCACGGACGAGGAGCGGTACCTGCGCACCATCGACGTGTGGAACGAGGCCACGGAGGCCATCACCAACGCCATGCTCAAGCACTTCGATCCCTTCAACCCCCTATACATGATGGCCCAGTCGGGGGCGCGGGGGAACATGCAGCAGATCCGGCAGCTGGCAGGCATGCGGGGGCTGTTCGCGGATCCCTCCGGCCGCATCATCGAGATCCCCATCAAGAGCAACTTCCGGGAGGGCCTGACGGTCCTGGAGTACTTCATCGGCATGCACGGCCAGCGCAAGGGGCTGGCGGACACCGCCATCCGGACCTCGGAATCCGGATACCTCACCCGGAGGCTCGTGGACGTGGCCCAGGACGTGATGGTGCGGGAGGAAGACTGTGGCACGAACCGGTTCGTCTGGATGGAGCCGGCCCGTCAGGGCAACGAGATCGCGGTCCCCCTCCGGGACCGCATCGTGGGTCGGATCGCGGCCCGGGACGTCTACCCTCCCCAAGGCACCACCCCCCTCGTTCGGGCCGGGGAGGAGATCACGGAGGAGATCGCAGAGGCCATCGAGGAGGCAGGGATCGAGCGGGTCGCCGTGCGGAGCGTGCTCACCTGCGAGACCCGGTACGGGGTGTGCAGCAAGTGCTACGGCCGCAACCTGGCCACGGGGAAGCTGGTGGACGTGGGAGAGGCGGTGGGCGTGATCGCAGCCCAGTCCATCGGGGAGCCCGGGACCCAGCTCACCATGCGCACCTTCCACACGGGCGGCATTGCGGGGTTCGACATCACCCAGGGCCTCCCTCGGGTGGAGGAGCTGTTCGAGGCCCGCAAGCCCAAGGGGCAGGCCATCATGGCAGAGATCTCCGGCCGGGTCTCCGTTGTGGAGGAGAAGCGCACCCGGAAGGTGGTGATCCAGGGGAGGGAGGAGACCCGGGAGTACGTGGTGCCCTTCGGTCAGCGCCTCCTGGTCTCCCAGGGGGATTGGGTGGAGGTGGGCCAGCGGCTCACGGAAGGCCCCCTCAACCCCCACGACATCCTCCGCATCCAGGGCGTGGAGGCGGTGCAGAAGTATCTGGTGGAGGAGATCCAGAGCGTGTACCGCTCCCAGGGCGTGGAGATCAACGACAAACACATCGAGATCATCGTGCGCCAGATGCTGCGGCGGGTGAAGATCCGGGACGAAGGCGACACGGAGTTCCTCCCCGGGGAAATCGTGGACGTGTTCACCTTTCAGGAGGAGAACCGAAGGGTTCAGGCCCGAGGAGGGAAGCCCGCGGAGGCGGATCCCGTCCTCATGGGCATCACCAAAGCGGCTCTCGCCACGGAGTCGTGGCTGTCCGCGGCGAGCTTCCAGGAGACCACCCGGGTGCTCACGGACGCCGCGACGAAGGGCAAAGTGGATCCCCTGCTGGGCCTCAAGGAGAACGTGATCATCGGGAAGCTCATCCCGGCCGGGACCGGGATGCCGCGGTACCGACAGATGAAGGTGGTGGCGGAGCTGTAGGGGACGGGGGCCCGGAGAACGCCCCCGGGCCTCCGTCTCACTCCAGGACGGTCACCACCCCTCGATTCCCGTCCACCCGGATCCGCTGCCCGGTGCGGATGCGGGAGGTCCCGAAGCGGGTCCCCACCACTGCCGGCAGCCCGTATTCCCGGGCCACGATGGCCGCGTGGCTCATGATCCCCCCGATGTCGCACACCACCGCGCGGATGCGGGCGAACACCGGCGTCCAGTTGGCCATGGTGAGGGGCGCCACCAGGATCTCCCCGGGCTGCACCTCATCCAGCTGCTCTACCGCCCGGATCACCCGGGCCGTCCCCTCCACCACTCCCGGCGAGGCGGCATACCCGGTGAGGGTTTTCTCCCCTCCCTCTGCCTGCCCGAGCCACTCCTGGATGCGTTCCGTGGTCACGCCCCACAACATGATGAGCATGGGATCCGTCACCTCGTCCGGCGCAGGGCCCAGGGCCGGCGGCGGCGTCCACTCCCGCAGCCGCTCGAGGATGGCCCTCCGGCGGGCCACCAGGGGAGGCCAGTACTTCGGGCCCAGGGGCTCTGCGCCCGTGGCCCACACGAGCCGCAGCTCCTCCAGGGCCTGGGACACCTCGTGGCGGTGCAGGCAGAAGACGTCCTGGGGCTGATGCAAAAACCCGTGCTTCGCCAGCAGCGCCCCGAACTGCCGGGCCTTCTGCCAGAACACCGTCCAGTGCCAGTGTTCCACGTAGAACCCGTGCCCCTCCACGTAGGGGAACACGGTGCGGGCAAGTCCCAGGGCTTCATCGAAGGCCTGCCGGGTGGCGTCATCCGGGAGCAGCTTCCGGTATGCCGCGGTGATCCGATCCCGCTCCGCGATGAGCCCGGGGATATCCCGATCAATCCGCTCGCCCGCCTCCAAGAGCTCCACGTACCGGCGGATGGCGCTCAGAGGAACGTCCAGGTTCTCCACCCAGCTGCCATGGTAGTGGTAGAAGCCGTTGCCGCAGGAGTAGTAGAACCACGGGTGCTGGGCCCCGTGAAATTCCTGAAGCCAGCGCTTTCCCGCCTCCGTGGCGGACAGGGCCTCCTCCAGCTCCTGGGGAGTCCTTGTTCGCTTCACCATGGGAGCCACCCCCAGGGCGACCGCGAGACGCGCGAGGCGCTTCAGCTCCTCATCCGGCCGAAAGATGGGAATGTCCTGTTCCAGACCCGCGACCATCTTCGCGATGGTCTGGTCGGAGATCTCGGGGAAGTGCTGCTTGCAGAACTGGGTGAAGCTCAGGTACGCGGCATACCCCAACACCAGCAGCTCGAAGTGGTACTGGTAGATCTTGCAGAAGCTCTCCAGGAGGCGATGGTAGGCCACGAGGAGGTCGTAGGCGGAAGCAAGGCCCCGTCCCTCCCGCACCACGGATTCCGGCTCCACCTCCGGCAGATCCGGAACCCGCAGGGCTTCCAGCTCCCGGATGGTCTCCTGAACCTTCCCCAGCCACTTCTCATACAGGTCGTTCCAGTTCCGGTAGTAGTAACCCGCGCGCTCGGTGAAGATCCGAGCCCGACGCTCCACCTCCTGCGGGTCCGTCACGGGGATCCCGCTGATGTAGACGTAGCCGTTGAGCACCCGGTGCTCGATTCCTAGAGCGGTGGGGAGCAGGAAGATGCGGGCGTTGATCTGCCCGATCCCGATGTACCCATCGTCCGCGGTGATGATGTCAAAGGGGTACA
The DNA here is from genome assembly GCA_031460175.1 of Armatimonadota bacterium. Classification (NCBI taxonomy): domain Bacteria; kingdom Bacillati; phylum Candidatus Sysuimicrobiota; class Candidatus Sysuimicrobiia; order Candidatus Sysuimicrobiales; family Candidatus Sysuimicrobiaceae; genus Candidatus Sysuimicrobium; species Candidatus Sysuimicrobium tengchongense. The sequence continues at coordinate 111,103 of JAVKGW010000008.1, forward strand.
TGGGTTCCGGGAAGTGCATGCTGTTCCACACCCACAGTCGGCTCTCCTCCGTGGCCCTCCGGTGCTCGCTGAAGCGCAGGTAGGGGGGATACATCTCCTCCCACCCTTCTGCGCCCGGCGGTGTAGGAATCTCAAATGGGCTTGGGAACGCACGCTTCATCCCCTCTCCCTCCTCGTGGCACAACGTCCGGACACATGCATTCGGCAAGGAGGGAGGGACTTCCTTTCGGCCGGGGTGCTAGAGCCAGGCCTCCAGCCGTTCCCGCTCAAAGGCCTCCTTCTCCGCGAGCGTCCGCTCGTCGGGCGGGTTGATCTCGACCGCGGGGGCCGGGTGTTCCAGGAAGCGTCCCACCACCTTCGCGGCCCTCCCACCGCCGACCTCGATGAAGCAATACCCAAACCCGTCGAAGGGCTCGGGCTCCGGCCCCAGGCCCAGGGCGTGCAGGATCCACCGGGCCGCCACCCGCCCCTGCGCCTCCGCGAACACCCCGGCTTTCGGGAGAGGCATCCCGTTGGGGAGGAGGATCTCTGTCACATCCCCCACCGCGTACACGTTCTCGAAGGTGGTGCGTAGGGTCTTCGGGTCCGGCCGGATCCATGCCCCTTCCGGCGCCAGCCCGCTCTCTGCCACCACCCGGGGCGGACGATGGGGGGGGACTGCCAGGAGGAGATCGAAGGGAAGCGCATCCCCCTCAAAGACCACCCGTCCGGGCTCGATCCGCTGGGCTTTCCGGTTGGGCAGGAATTGGATCCCCCGCTCCGCGAGCCACCCCTCCAACCGGGCACACCCTGCCTGTCCCACCACCGGCAGCGAGGCGGGCTGAGGGGTGAAGGTCGCGAGCTCTACCCGGTCCCGAACCCCCCGCTGCCGGAACCGGTCCTCCAGCAGCATGGCGGCCTCGTAGGGAGCGGGCGGGCACTTGTAGGGCGCTCCGAAGATTCCCACCACGAGCCGGCCTCCCGCAAAGCGGACGAGCTCCGGAGCCCGCCGTTCCACCTCCGCCGCATCGTACAGGTTAATGGCGTGCTCGAATCCGGGCACCAAGTCCGGCCGCAGCTCTGCCCCGAGGGCCACCACGAGGAAGTCGTACGAGAATTCGCCCGCGGTGGTACGCACCTGCCGCCGGTCCAGCTCCAAGCCCAGGAGGTCCCCCTGGACCCAGGTGGCCCCATGCCTGCGGACGTTCTGGAGGGGCCTGGAGCCCTCCCCGTAGCCTCCCCGTCCCGCCAGCACCCACAGCTTCCGCAACCCCATCAAGAACCGGTCCTTACGGTCCACCAGGACCACCCGATGGCCCGCCCGGGCCGCAGGTGCAAGTTCCTGGACCGCGCTCAGGCCCCCGAATCCGGCTCCTAGGACCACGATGTCTGCCATCGGTCACCTCCGCTCAGACGTTCCCGATTGCACGTCTCCTTCCGGTCGTGCTAGCGTTGGAGTGCCGGCGGTTGTCCGGCTCCGAGATGGGAGGAGGCGCTCCGGAAGGAGTGGCCCGGCCTAACTTGGAGAGGGCGGCCGCCGGCATTTTTTACGGAATCCCTCATGGGGTGCTATCCTACTCGGGGATGACTTCGCCATCGTACCTCAAGACCCCTCCTCTCCTCCGGCGGCGATCCGTACCGGTGCGCATCGGCACCCTGTGGATCGGAGGCGGGGCGCCGATTGCGGTGCAGTCTATGACGGACACGGACACCGCGGACGTGGAGGCCACCGTGGCCCAGGTGCGGGCGCTGGTGGAGGCGGGGAGTGAACTCGTCCGCATCACGGTGAACCACGAGGCCGCGGCCCGGGCGGTGCCCGAGATCGTGCGGCGTCTGCGAGACCAGGGGATCACCGCCCCCATCGTGGGCGACTTCCACTACAACGGGCACCTTCTCCTCACCCGGTTCCCCGCGTGTGCCCAGGCCCTGGACAAGTACCGGATCAACCCGGGCAACGTGGGCCCGGGGGGACACGACGAGAACTTCCGCACCATCCTCCGGGTGGCCCTGGAGTACGCCAAGCCCGTGCGCATCGGGGTGAACTGGGGGTCGTTGGACCCCCGCCTCCTCACGGAGCTCATGGACCAAAACGCCCGATCTCCCCATCCCCGATCCGCCCGGGAGGTCGTGCGGGAGGCCATGGTGCAGAGCGCCCTGAGGTCCGCGGCCCTCGCGGAGGAATGCGGCCTCCCGCACGACCGCATCGTACTCAGCGCAAAGACCAGCAGCGTCCCGGACCTCGTGGAGGTCTACCGGCGGCTCGGGTCCGCGTGTGACTACCCCCTGCACGTGGGCCTCACGGAGGCGGGGATGGGCACCAAGGGGGTGGTGGCCTCCGCGGCCGCCCTGGCCGTGCTCCTGTACGAGGGGATCGGCGACACCATCCGGGTCTCCCTCACCCCGCCCCCGGGCGGGGACCGCACGGAGGAGGTACGGGTGGCCCAGCAGATCCTGCAGTCCCTGGAGCTGCGGTCTTTCGCACCCCAGGTCACCGCCTGCCCGGGCTGCGGCCGCACCACGAGCACCTTCTTCCGGGAGCTGGCGGACCGGGTCCAGGCCTACATCCGGGCCCGGATGCCCGAGTGGCGGGAGCGGTACCCGGGAGTGGAGGAGTTGCGGGTGGCGGTGATGGGGTGCGTGGTGAACGGACCCGGGGAGAGCCGGCACGCCCACATCGGCATCAGTCTGCCGGGCACCTTCGAGGAGCCGCGGGCCCCGGTCTACGTGGACGGGCAGCTCCTCACCACCCTCCGGGGAGACCGCATCGGGGAGGAGTTCCTCGTCCTCCTCGAGCAATACGTGGCCACCCGCTTCGGAGCCCGCCCTTCTCCCCCGTCAAGGGAATCTTCTTGACACCAGGACCCGGATCCGCTAGGGTGTTCCTCGGAGGGGATCCCTCCGAAACCGCAGAGAAAGGGGGTGAGGAGCGATGACCTGGGCGAACTACGTGGTGGCGCTCATCGGGATCTGGTTCATCATCGCGCCGTTCGTCCTCGGGTTCCAGGCCGCGCAGGCGCAGATGGTTACCAGCATCATCGGCGGACTGATCCTTCTGATCCTCGGCGGCTGGGCGGCCCTGAACGAAGAGGCACGGCGCAAGGTCTGGATCCAGTACGTGAACGGGCTCGTGGGCGTCTGGTTCGTCATCGCACCGTGGGTGCTCGGGTTCGCCGACCGGCCGGGTGAGATGTGGACCTCCCTGCTCGGCGGCCTCGTGACCGTGGTGCTGTGTGCGTGGCTCGCCTTCTCCGTGCTCCCGCGGGAACTCGCCACGCGGCGGTAAGCGTGTACTGGACCCTCCGCGGGCTCTGTGGTACAAACTAGACCATGGAGCTCGCGGAGGGTTTTTATGATGGAGAAGGACTTCTGGGTCGGCGCGCTCGTCCTGCTTTCCTGGACCCTGAGCCTGACCTCGTTCTCCCTGCGCGCCCTGCAGGTTTCGGAGGAGGACCGCCTTCCCGCAAGCCTCTCCCTGGCCGCGGCCTTCGCCATGCTGGGGATTCCGCTCCTGCAACTGTTCCGCTAGCCGCGTGACCGCTCCACGGGGACCTCCGCCGCGTGGAGGCGGAGGGTCCACGCCTTAAGGGCCGCGAGGAACTCCCGGATCCGGTTGCGGGTCGCTTCGTCGACCAGTCGTCCCTCCGCGTCGAACTTCTCCCGCGCCTGGGTTACCAGCACCTCCGGACGGATGAGGGGGAAGGCTTCACGGACTCCGGTAAGCCCTGTTGCTCCACATCCATGTTGTAGAGGGGGATGGGCGCGAGGTCGAAGATCTCCAGGGTCATCCCTTCCGGGAGGAGTTCGGAGGCCGCCCGCAGCAGGGCCCGGTTGTACGAGCCCCGGCGTAGGCTTCCCGCGAACCCCAAAACCCGGACTTCCGCCATCGCACGCCCCTCGGTCCGCTTCTACGTCCACAGGTAGAGCAGCAGGAAGGCTGCGCCCAACAGCCCCATGTTCTTCATGAAGTTCACCTGCTCCGTCATCTTCCTCATGGGATCCTCGATGGCCCAGAAGTTGTGCATCCAGAAGGAGACGAACACGAGGAAGATCACCAGCAGCCACAGGCCCGCCTGGACGTACAGGCCCGTGAGCACCGCGAGCCCGCCCAGGAGGATCATGAGGCCGGTGACCGCCACGGCCGCCCGACTCGCGGGAACGCCCTTGGATTGCGCGTATCCGGACATCGCCTCCAGGCGCATGAAGTGGTTGATGCCGTTCAGGATGAAGAAGCCGCCGTACAGGATCCGCCCCAGCCAGAACAGTGCCTCCATGGTCCCCTCCCGTTGTACTTCAGAAATTCAACTGCTAGAATAAGTTTAGTAAAAGGCGTTGTCAAGACTTGAGCCGCGTCCTCGGAGGAAAGGGGGGAGGGAAGATGTCGGATGGAGAGCCCTGCCCGGCGCATCGGGCGATGGAGCTCCTCCAGGAGAAGTGGGTGCTCCACATCATCCGGGCCCTGTTGGACGGTCCCAAGGGGTTCAACGAGCTCGCCCGGGCCACCGGGGGGTGCAACGCGGTCACGCTCTCCCACCGACTGGAGCAGCTGGTGAAATTGGGGTTGGTGCGGAAGACCGTGCACTCCACCATGCCGCCCCGGACCAGTTACCGGCTCACCCGGGCGGGCCGCGCCCTGCGGGGGGTCATCCGGGCCATTGATCGCTGGGCCCGCCGGTACCTGGTGGAAACCGCATAAAAAAACGGAGCGGGATCTGCCTCCCGCTCCGCATCTTCTTCCCGGCAGCGACCTACTCTCCCGCGCCGTCGCCAGCGCAGTACCATCGGCCCTGGAGGGCTTAACTTCCGTGTTCGGAATGGGAACGGGTGTGGCCCCTCCGGTATGGCCACCGGGAAGCTTCGACCCCTGACAACTGCCAGCGAGATCCGGCGCCGGAGCTCTGCTCCGGAGGGAGGGAGCCGTCAAGCCCTCGGCCGATTAGTACCGGTCGGCTTCACGCGTTGCCGCGCTTCCACCTCCGGCCTATCTACCAGGTGTTCTCCCTGGGGCCTTACCCGGTTGACCCGGTGGGTGGCCTCATCTTGGGGCGTGCTTCGCGCTTAGATGCTTTCAGCGCTTATCACGACCGCACATGGCTACCCGGCGCGTGCCGCTGGCGCGACAACCGGTACACCAGAGGTGCGTCCACTCCGGTCCTCTCGTACTAGGAGCAGCCCCCCTCAAGCCACCTGCGCCCGCAGTGGATAGGGACCGACCTGTCTCACGACGGTCTGAACCCAGCTCACGTACCGCTTTAATGGGCGAACAGCCCAACCCTTGGGACCTTATCCAGCCCCAGGATGCGATGAGCCGACATCGAGGTGCCGAGCCTTGTCGTCGATGTGAACTCTTGGACAAGACTAGCCTGTTATCCCCGGGGTAGCTTTTATCCGGTAAGCCACGGCCCTTCCACACAGTACCGTGGGATCACTATGCCCGACTTTCGTCTCTGCGCGGCCTGTTT